>CALVCR010000126.1 GCA_944326125.1 Candidatus Gastranaerophilales bacterium
AATCTTCAAGGAGTTTTATTGAGTAATAATATTTTATCCGAATTCTTAATGTAAGAATCTGAACCAAATATAAACAGAACTCATAGCAAGTGCAATTAACGTAGTTAATACACCGTATTTGAGGTAGTACATGAATTTAATCGGATGACCGTCTCTTGCAGCTGTTTCTGAAACGATAACATTTGCAGCAGCACCAATAATGGTCATATTTCCGCCAAGACATGCACCCAGTGATAAGCACCACCAGAGCGGGTGAGTATATTCAGGCCCCATTAATTTTTGGATTTCAACAAGCATAGGTGCCATTGTAGCAGTATAAGGAATGTTATCAATAACACCGGATAAAATACCTGATGCCCAGAGAATAATCATTGAAGTAGCTTCCTGAGAACCGTTAGTAACATTCAATAACCATTCTGACATAAGTTTGATACCGCCAGCATAATCCAAACCGCCGATAATAATGAATAAACCAATGAAGAAGAAGATTGTATTCCACTCAACTTCCGCAAGAATTTTGGTAGGTTTTTCAAATAACAACAGGAATGCTGCACCTGCCATAGCAGTAACACTTGTTTGAATATGGGTTACATCATGAAGTACAAAGCCAATAATAACAAGTACTAAAACGACAGCAGATCTAATCATTAACCATTTATCGGTAATTGTATGAGAGTTATCAATTTCTGCAACCTTTGCCATTTTTTCAGCAGTTGAAACAAGCTGCTTTCTGAAAATAAATGTAAGAACAGCAACGTTTACAACTAAAATTGCTGCAACAATTCCGGTTAACTCTTTTACAAATGCCATAAAAGATAATCCGGCGGCTGAACCGATAATGATGTTAGGAGGATCTCCGATTAATGTAGCCGTACCGCCTGTGTTTGATGCAATAATTTCTGCAATCAAAAACGGAACAGGATTAATATCCAATTCTTTTGCAATTACAAAAGTTACAGGCATAATCAAGATAACTGTAGTAACGTTATCCAAAAATGCTGAAACAATAGCTGTAAATATAGCTAAAGAAAACATAATGAGTTTAGGTTTACCCTTTGTCATCTTCAACATTTCATTTGCCATCCAGTTAAACATACCGCTTTTGGTCGCAATACTTACAATAATCATCATTGAAACAAGTAAGAAAATCACGTTAAAATCAATGAAGTTAATAAAATATCCCGGATTCAAAGCACCGTTTGCCATCTGTTCTTGTCCGAGCAGACCTAAAAATAAAGTTACAACCGCACCTAAAAGAGCTATTGTAACTTTAGGAATTTTTTCCGTAGCTATGAATACATAAGCTACAATGAGAATAGCTGCCGATACAGCAATAGCGTTTGACTGTACCAGACTCATAAAACTTTCCATTTTTTCTCCTTCCGTTAAAATAAAACGAATATAAATAATTGTATAAGTCAATATTATTACAAAAAAAATAAAAATGGCATGCTAATAGTGTATTTTTTGTAATTAATATTGCCCACATTAGGATATTTGTGATAAAATTTATACTATACACTTTGGAGTGGATAGTTGATTAGTCTGTCAGATTTATATAAAAAGTTAATAATCTTTACCTTGGCATTATTAGTTTTTACAGTGCCTTCTGTTGCTTTTGCAGAAGATGATATGACTGATAAAGAAATAATGGAGGAAGCCGAATCTGCAGAGGTTCATGATTTTGAAACCAACACTGCTTATATTAATGATATTGAAATACTGGGAGCAAATATCATTAAACCTGAATATATTATTTCAAAAATGTCTCTTCAAAAAGGTGATTTGTATGACAAAGATGCCATGCAGCAAGACTTAAAAACTATCTACAGACTGGGATATTTTACGGAGAGAATGAAAGCTATTCCTGTCAAAAATTCAAACGGAACAATATCCTTAAAAATTATCGTGGAAGAAAATATTCCTATAACAGACTTCACTATTGAAGGTAACACGGTGGTTTCTTCGGAAGAAATTATGCAGTACCTTCTGCCGCTCAAAGGCAAACCCCAAAACATATCTGCCATCAATTCCGCCATGGAAAAGATTAATGAATGCTACTACTCCAAAGGTTACATTCTTTCAAAAATCGACTCAATTTATGATGATCCGGACGGTACAATCAACCTGAATATTATGGAAGGTAAAATCAACAAGATTATTATTACCGGAAATGAAAAAACAAAAGAGTACGTAATTGAGCGTAACATTATGACAGAACCGGGTTCTGTGTACAATGAAAACCTTGTAAAGCAGGATCTTGTAAGACTATACTCCACTCAAGCTTTTAAAGATGTTAACCGAACTATCGAAGTTTCGCAAGATGATCCGGATATGTTTGATGTAACTATTGACCTTAAAGAACAAAGAACCGCCGCAGTATCAGTCGGAGGGGGGCTTGATTCCGCAACAGGTGCATTCGGATCTCTGGGTATATCAGATAATAACTTCCGCGGAATGAACCAGAGAGTTTCTCTAACCGGATTGGTAGGTTCCGGTATTTTAATGAGCGACTCATCTATTAAAAACCACATGAACTATCAGGCTGAATTAAGCTTTTTTGAACCGCACTTTTTGAATGCAGACAACTCATTAATGAGCAAAATTTATTTTAGAGATTTAGGAAGTTATCAGATTCCGCTTGCAATTGAAAGAAGAATCGGTATAGAAAGCACTATCGCCCACAGACTCAAGTTTAATCCAAGAATGTCTACCACATTCACCGGCGGGGTTGAATATATTCATCTTTCAGAAGGTGACAGAAATTCAATTGAAAGATTGTATCAAAACCACGGGCTTGATTTCGCTGAAAGAGAAAAACAGCTTGAAGGCGGTTTGTTCTTAAGATTTGCTCCGGGCTTTGCATATGATTCCAGAGATTCAGTAACCAATCCGCGTCATGGGGCTTTGGCATCAGTCCGGTTTGAAGAAGCTTTCGGGCTTGACGGATTCGGAAAAACAAACGGACGTTTAATTGGTATGGCTAAGAAATTTATACCTATTGCTAAAAAATCTTCTTTGACTTTTACAGCCAGAGGCGGTGTAAGAGTTCACGGAGACGATATGCCTGAAATTATGGCATTCAGACTCGGGGGACCATATACTATCAGAGGTTACAAAGTTAACGGTGTAGGTACCGGTACTTCATTTATTATGGGTTCAGCAGAACTTGCAACCCCTATACCTTTTGTAGACAGGCTTAAAATTAATTTCTTGCAGAACTTGAGACTGACCTTCTGGGTTGATGCCGGTCGTGTATTTGACCCTACAATATCAAGCGTTTTATATGACAGACCTATACAGGCAATCACTGCCGGTGTCGGTTTGAAGATAAATATTCCTGGTGTCGGCCCACTCTCTGTTGACTATGGTTTCCCGCTTACAAATCCGGGACCGAACGGCTCACCTAACGGATACTTTACATTTGGTGTCGGTGACATGATGTACTAAAATTATAATATAGGAGGTTTATTATTATGAAAAAAATGAAACTCGGTCTGGTATTACTTGCTATTGTTGCAATGACAGGTATTGCAAATGCAGGAGGTATCGGATACATTGATTATGTGAAGGTAATTGACAATTTCGATTACGCACAAAAAGCAACAAAAGAAGTTGATGCAAAAGGCCTTGAAATGCAGCAATTCCTTGTTGACAAGGAAAAAGAATACAAGGCTCTTGATACACCTTTAAAGAAAAAATCTTTTGAAGAAAAAGTTTCTCAGGAATTTAAGGCAAAAGAATCAGCTTACATAGCTTTAAAAACTAAAAGAGAACAAGAAGTTTATACAAAAATTAAAGACGCAGCTAAAGCTGTAATGGTAGAACAAAAACTTGATGCCGTTATGGATGTAAGAGGTGTATTTGTAGGCGGTATGGATATTACAGATCAGGTAATCACAAAACTGAAAGGTACTAAGTAAGAATGAGAATTGTTGACCTTATCGATAAAAAAAAGCATGGATTTGCACATACAAAAGATGAAATCGATTTTATTATTGAATCTTTAATGAGCGGAAAAGCTCCGGACTATCAAATTTCAGCCTGGCTTATGGCAGTATATTTTAAAGGTCTGACCGAAGAAGAGACGGCATACTTAACAGAAGCTATGATTGATTCAGGAGAAGTTATTGATTTCGGAGCACTTGCAGATTCAATTGTAGACAAACACTCTACAGGCGGAGTCGGAGATAAGGTCACAATTACTCTTATACCGCTTCTAGCAGCAGCAGGAGTACCTGTTGCAAAGCTTTCCGGCAAAGGGCTAGGACACACCGGCGGAACAATTGATAAACTGGAATCGATTCCAAACTTTAATACTAAGCTAACAATTAAAGAACTTATTGATCAGGTTAAGAAAATCAATGTGGCAATTGCATCCCAAACTCAAAACTTAACTCCTGCAGATGGTAAACTATACGCTCTGAGAGATGTAACAGCTACTGTTGACAGTATGCCGTTAATTGCATCATCTGTTGTATCCAAGAAAATAGCATCAGGGGCTAAAAACATAGTTCTGGATGTAAAATACGGATCCGGAGCTTTTATGAAAACACCGGAAGATGCGGTTGCATTATCTCAATTAATGGTTAATATAGGAAAAATCCTTAATAAAAATATTACTGCCGTAATTACTTCAATGGAAGAACCGTTAGGCAGGGCTGTCGGTAATGCGCTTGAAATAATTGAATCAATAGAATTCTTAAAAGGTCACATAGAAGATGGTGATGTAGCTGATTTGACGTATTCTTTCGCTGCAATTGCACTGATGAAACTCGGGATGTACGATACAAAATCAGAAGCAAAAGAATTTTTAAAAGAACTTGTACACTCAGGTAAAGCTCTTGAAAAATTCAGAGAATTAATTGATGCTCAAGGCGGTAATTCAGGTGTAATATATAATTACGATTTGTTTGCTCTTCCTGAATACAAAGTTGAATGCGAATCTAAAAAGAGCGGTTATGTACAGAACATTGACGCATACAAAATTGCATATGCCTGCAAAATTCTGGGCGCAGGAAGGGATAAAAAGACCGATCCTATAGATTACAGCGTCGGAATATATTTAAATAAGAAAAGCGGAGAGGCTGTAGAAAAAGGAGAAACTTTATATACCATATACTCAAATGATCCTGAAAAAACAAAAATTGCTCAACAGTATTGTGATGAAGCATTTTCCGTAAGTTATGAAAAAGTTTCTCACTCAAATTTGATTTACAAAATTGTTAAACCAAAAGAGGATGAAGATGTTTAATAAAAAAATGCAATACGTTATAAAATCAGTACCGACAGATGATAAACAGGCTTTGGAAGATCTTCTGAATGAAATGTCTGATTTGGGCTGGGACTTATATACCATGCACGAAGTCGAGACAGATACGTCTTTCGATTTTAACTGTATTTTTATGAGAGAAAAGCAGGAAGAACAAGGTACAGATCTGGACGATATTGTAAATGTTACAAGCTTTAAATACAGAATGGAAAAAATGCTTGCAACACCTACAAATCCTTACGATTTATGCAAAGAAATTCAGTTAAAGATTTCTAATCAAAAAGACAGAATTAAGAGAATAAAATCACAACTGGAAAGTGATAATTTATCAGGCGAAGATAAAAAACGATTAAATAATCAAATGTCAGATGAATTAAAGCAGCTTGACTCCTTAAAACAGGCGCTTGTGACTGAAATATCACCGGACACAATGTATGCAGGAATTAAAGAAGAAAAATTTGTAGTAAATTTATCGGAAGAAATTCTTGAAGTTATATCAATGGAATATTCTGATAACCTGCTTGCGGAAACCGTTAAAGTAAGGCAAGAATTAACTGAGGAACTCGGATATGTAATCCCGCACATTCATTTCCACAACAGCGACGATTTAAACCAAAACGAATTTAATATAAAAATTCATGATATAGAAGTCTTCAGAACTGTTGTATTTCCGGGATATATTGCATACTTTAAAGATGATTTAAAAGGATATAAGGATGAAGAGGATGATTACATTCTAACTGATGATATAACAGGGAAAAAACTTATCTGGATAAAAGAAGAAAAAGTTAAAGATTTCTGGGTTCACGGGATGAATGCAGTCGAATATATAGGAAGAGCTGTCAAACACATTGCCGTCAGGGAAGTCTCTGATATTATGGACTACAACGATATTAATAAATACGTTGAAATTGTTCTGGAGAAAAATTCATTTCTAGTAGACAACATTATTCCTGATTTCATAACAGCATCTGACTTAAAATATCTTTTAACTTGTCTTATCAGAGAAAAAGTTTCTGTTAAAAATATAGTTTACCTGTTTGAAAAAATTAACGATTACGCTAACGAACCTACAAAAGAAGATTTGCTGGACAAGGTAAGATTAGCTTTTTCCAAACAAATAGTAAAAAGCCTTGCGATTGACGGAGAACTTAAGGTCATTGAACTTTCTGATGAAACATTAGAAAAAGTTTCAGGATTCTTCACTGAAGAGGAAGAAGAATCTATAATAAGAATTGATGCAAAAGATGTTCAGGAAATTGCAGACAAGATTAATAAACTTGCAAAATCTAAGAAACTTGAAACACCTATCCTTGCAGTACCAATGGATTTTAGGCATATGATGTTTGTAATATTGTCAGAATTTGTTCCTAATATAACGGTTCTGGCATCGGAAGAGCTGGTTTGCGATTGTAACATCAAATTTATCGGAAAAGTGTAGTGTTTTCTTTGAATGACATATTATATCTTATTTTATTAATAATACTGGGAGTTGTATCTGTTTTTGCAGATCGCGGCCGGTTCAGGTTTTTTACGCTTGATGGCCCTGATGATAAAGTGAGACGAAAAGCTGCTCTCCGGAAAGCAAAAATGTTCCTCCTGCCGTATAAAGATATTTGGAAAAATTTAACTCTTTCCAACAAATATTGTACTTTAAAGCTGAGAGCAGACGGTCAGACAATTGTGGGAAAAGAAAAGCCATTAAACAATTCTGTTCCGTATAGAACATTTACTATCGTAGCATCTCATGTTCATGTAAATTCCGATCTCTGGAATATGTTTTGCAAATCTTTTTCACACCAAACTACGTATGACGGACTTGTGGAATATTGTAAAATTTTCAATACTACAATTTACGAAGATATCATTACTCCTCCTCAAAGCTCTGTTAAACAAGTTAATTCCGCACAACAAAACATCGTTAAAACAGATATTAATAATTGTTCGGAAATAGAATTAACCGCCCTGCCGGGAATAAGTATTGTTATATCAAAAAAAATTATCAAAAAGCGTGAACAAATCGGCGGCTTTAAGTCTGTAGACGAGTTTTTAAAATTTATAAACCTTAAACCCAATATTACTAATAAACTAAAAGAAATGATAGTTGTAAGCAAAATGAAAGGTTCTTTAAAGGTTGAAAAATACAAAGAAAGAACCGTTGACTTATGAAACTGAGAGTTTTTAATATTTTAAAATCAACAAAAGTTGAAGGTCCGGGGAATCGATATTGTATCTGGGTTCAAGGGTGTTCCCGTCATTGCAAGGGGTGTCAGGCTGCACATACATGGCCTCACGACGGAGGTGTTCTTTTAAACGTAAACGATATTATTACGGATATTAAAAATCAGCAAGAAATTGAAGGTGTAACCTTTTTGGGAGGAGAGCCCTTTGAACAAGCTGAAGCTCTGGGAGTCCTTGCAAAAGCAGTGCAAGGGATAGGGCTAAGTGTCGTCTGCTTTACAGGGGGATATCTGGAAGGACTTAGAAAAGAAGAGAAAAATAAAATTCTCTTAGATAATATCGATTTGCTTATTGATGGGCCTTTTGAAATTGATAAACTGGATTACTCCCGGCCTTGGTGCGGTTCATCCAATCAAAGATACCATTTTTTTACTAACAGATATAACGAGGATATTTTTACAAAGTACCAAAACAAAGTCGAAATAAATATCTCCAAAAACGGACAGATATTTATGAACGGGATGGGAAATTTTGATAAAATACTCCATCAAATTGATTTAACAAGTATGCTATAAATGGTATATTAACTTGAAAAAGAGGTATTATATGAGCATTTATAAATTATCGAATTTAATAAGGGCAAGATTTCCGCTCATTTATGTAACAACTTTTGAGGAAGACAGAGTAACAAAGTTTATTAAATCCATAGTTACAAGCGAGCAGCAAGTCAAATTTCCAAGAGAAGTATTCACCTGGACTCAGACAGCAGGTTTATATAATGACTCTACAAAAAAAAGTATGCCTGATACGGAATCACCCTGTAAAATGCTTGATTTTATAAGGAAATACGATAAAGATTCCGTATTTATTATCTATGATTTTCATGTAAATTTCGGGGTAAAAAACAGAACACCGGACTACGGTATTATAAGAAAAATAAGAGATATTATTCCGGATCTAAAACTAGGTGCCGTCAGAAAGACAATCTTCTTTATAGCACCGGAACTCGTTATTCCGGAATCTTTACAAAAGGAAATTACTATTTTTGACTTTCCGCTTCCTACTTTAGGGGATGTAAGAGAGAAGCTGGAAAGTATGTTATCTCAAAATAAAAATGTAAAAGCAGATTTAACGGAAGAGGATAAAGAAAAACTCTGCAAAGCTGCATTAGGATTAACTTTGCAGGAAGCAGAATCAGCCTTTGCACTTGCAATGGTCAATGACGGCACTATCAGCATAAAAGATCTGCCGGTAATTTTGGAAGAAAAAGTTCAGGTTATTAAAAAGACAGGTATTCTTGAATTTATAAAATCAGAATACTCAATAAAAGACATCGGCGGTTTAGACAATCTAAAAAGCTGGCTCTTGAAAAGAAATAACTCCTGGTCAGAGCAGGCAAAAAGATATTGTATACCTGCGCCAAAAGGAGTTTTAGTAACCGGAGTTCCCGGCTGCGGTAAGAGTTTAACAGCTAAAGCAATGAGTACAATCTGGCAGCTTCCGCTTTTAAAACTTGATTTCGGAAAAGTATTCTCCGGTCTTGTCGGAAGCTCTGAAGAAAATATGAGACGAGCTCTTGCAACAGCTGAAGCAGTTGCACCTTCCATACTGTGGATTGATGAAATTGAAAAAGGCCTGAGCGGTCTGGGGTCAAACGGCGACAGCGGAGTTTCGACAAGAATATTTGGTCAATTCTTAACATGGATGCAGGAAAAAGAATCTCCGGTCTTTGTTATTGCCACAGCTAATAACATAAGCCACCTTCCGCCGGAGCTTTTAAGAAAAGGTCGTTTTGATGAAATTTTCTTTGTTGATCTTCCCACTCTGAGTGAAAGAAAAGAGATTTTTAAACTTCACCTTGAAAAAAGATTAAAAGATAAAAATGTAGCAAGCGAAATAATAAAAGTTAAAGGTATTTTTAACGAACTTGCAAAAATGACAGAAGGGTTTATAGGTTCTGAAATAGAACAGGTCGTAGTTTCCGCATTGTGCGATGCATTTTTTGAAAACAGGCCTCTATTATTTGAAGACTTACAAAAAAATATTGCAACAACAGTTCCGCTTTCAATGACTCAAAAAGAACAAATCCTTGCTCTGAGAGAATGGGCAAACGTAAGAGCAGTTAGTGCAACAAAGACTTCCAGTCTCAAAACGTATTCAAAAGAAATAAATAATGAAGATGTCTCTGCAAGCAGAGGCGGCAGAACTTTAGATTTTTAGGAGAAAAATATGTCTTGTACAGTACTTGCATTGCCTATTTTATTGGCTAAAGTCATAGCAGCAGTAGCAGCCGTAGAAATTGATAACGTCATAGAAAATAATGAGGAGTGGAAAGCTGTCTCATACGGATCCAGTACCTGTGATAATGTTGACGTTATATCAGCCAGACATTTTATTGAAAAAAGCTTTGAAACAGCCTTTATGGATAAAGACCTTCTTATAAAAACTCTGGATGAACACGGGGTTGCAAATATAAAAGAAGGGGAAGTCTGGGAAAAAGGTAAAATCACAGGACAGGTTGATAACTATACTCTGACTTTCGAGCGAGAATCCGAAAATCAGCCGTACTATCTCAAAATAACCTGCCTTGATTCAGATAACCCTGAAGAAAAATTGAATGATCTAAGCAGTGAATATGCGCTTAATACACAGGAAGAAACCTATCTCAATATTCTTGATAAATTAAAAGATAACAATATGGAACTTGAAAGCGAAGAAGTTCTTGATGACAATACAATTGTTTTAACAGTAAACCTTGAATAAGGAGTAGTAAAATGTCTGATAAAAAATTGAAAATAAAGTTGCTTCCCACAGGTGAAATAATTATGGAAACACACGGTGTTAAAGGGAAAAAATGTCTTGATTATATAGAAGTATTAAAGAAACTTGTTAATGTAAATATAACTGATACACAGCTTACCAATGAATATTATGAAACAGAAACGGAAGTGACTAATACTGATAATCTTGAAATCAGAACCGATTTATAGATTTTTAATAAATAAAAAGCGGGGCGGTGATAAAATCACCGCCCCGCTTTAATTATTTCTTAGCAACAGCCTGCAGGAATCTTACCTGATTCAACTACAGCTTGAGCAGCCGCAAGTTTTGCTTGCGGAATTCTGAATGGTGAGCAAGAAACATAGTCAAGACCAATTCTGTATGAGAATTTAACAGAATCAGGATCTCCGCCGTGTTCACCACAAACTCCGCCAATTAATTTAGGATTAACAGCCTTACCTTTTTCCATAGCCATTTCCATTAATTTACCAACACCTTTTGTATCAAGTGTTTCGAATGGGTTAGCCGGAAGGATTTTCTGTTCAACATAGCGTTTAAGGAATTTGCCTTCTGCGTCGTCTCTTGAGTAACCGAATGTCATCTGAGTCAAGTCATTTGTACCAAATGAGAAGAATTCAGCGTATTCAGCTACTTCATCAGCCGTTAATGCTGCACGAGGAATTTCTATCATAGTACCGAATTTGTATTCAACTCTAATACCTTTTTCAGTCATAACGTCTTCGGCAACTCTTTCAAGAATTTCTTTTGCAACCTTAAGCTCATTAACGTGGCCGATAAGAGGGATCATAACGTAAGGGATTACGTCAACGCCTTCTTTTTTAGCATCACAAGCTGCTTCAAAAATTGCTCTTACCTGCATTTCATTGATTTCAGGATAAGTTAAGCCCAATCTGCAGCCTCTTAAGCCCATCATAGGGTTAGATTCAGAAAGGCCTTCTACAATGTGTAGCAATTCTTCTTTTTCTTTAGAATCTTTGCCTTGAGCTTTTAGAGTAGCAACTTCAGCAATTAAATCTTCCTTAGAAGGTAAGAACTCGTGAAGAGGCGGATCTAAAAGTCTGACTGTCATTGGTTTTCCTGATCCAAGTGCTTTGAACATTGCATAGAAGTCAGAATACTGCATTGGCAACAAGTGATCCAAAGCTTCTTTTCTGGCTTCCGGAGTACCTGCAATAATCATTTTCTGAACCCAAGGCAATCTGTCAGGATCCATAAACATGTGTTCAGTTCTGCAAAGACCAACACCTTCAGCACCAAATCTTAAAGCATTAGCAATATCTTTTGGTGTATCAGCATTAGCTTCAACTTTCATAGTCTTGATTTCATCAACCCACTGGAAGAAAGTTGTAAAGTTATCATCAATTTGAGCATCTGCTAACTTAACAGCACCTGCCATAACGATACCTTTACCGCCATCAAGAGATATAATATCATCTTTGTGGTAAACAGAACCGTCAGAACCGGTTAATGTTTCGTTTTCCAGATCAATTCTCATATCTTCGCAGCCGGCTACGCATGGTTTACCCATACCTTTTGCAACAACTGCTGCGTGAGAAGTAGCACCGCCTCTGAGGGTTAAAACACCCTGTGCAACGGCCATACCGTGAATATCATCCGGACAGGTCTCAATTCTTACAAGAATAACTTTTTCGCCTGCTTCGCCTCTTCTTGCTGCTTCTTCAGTATCAAATACAATTTTACCTACTGCAGCACCAGGAGAAGCGTTTACACCGTGTGCAATTTTCTTAGCTTCTTCAAGAGCTTTAGAATCGAAACAAGGTAAAAGGATTTGGTTAACTGTATAAGGATCAACCAGTTGAATAGCACGTTCTTTGGTAATAATACCTTCTTTATACATTTCAACAGCAATTCTTACTGCAGCAGTAGCGGTTCTCTTACCGTTACGAGTTTGAAGAATGTATAATTTACCTCTTTCAATAGTAAATTCCATATCCTGAACATCTTTGTAACCAAGCTCAAGCTTTTTAGCAATATCAACATATTGTTTATAAAGATCAGGCATTTCTGTTTCTAATTCAGCTATAGGCTTAGGTGTTCTGATACCTGCAACAACGTCTTCACCTTGAGCGTTAGTCAAATATTCACCATAGAATTTATTTTCGCCTGTAGCTGGGTTACGAGTAAATGAAACACCTGTAGCACAATCATCACCCATATTACCGAATACCATTGTTTGAACGTTAACAGCAGTACCGTAATTGTGGTCGATTTTGTTCATGTTTCTGTAAGCTACAGCACGAGGAATATTCCAAGAACGGAATACTGCTTCAATAGCTTCTTGAAGCTGAACATAAGGGTCTTGAGGAAATTCTTTGCCTGTAACTTCTTTAATAACGTTTTTGTAGATAGGGATAAGAGATTTCCATCCATCTGCAGATACTTCTGTATCAGATTTAACCCCTTCTCTTTCTTTAACTTTTTCTACTTCAGATTCAAAGTATTTTTGTCTGTCCATTTCCCATGCAACTGAACCGAACATAGTTAAGAATCTTCTGTAAGAATCGTAGCAGAATCTAGGATTGTTAGTTAATCTAATCATAGCTTCCACTGTTTCATCATTCAAACCGAGGTTGAGGATTGTTTCCATCATACCCGGCATAGAGATTCTTGCACCTGAACGTACAGATACAAGAAGAGGGTTTGAAGTATCACCAAACTTTTTACCTGTTTGAGCTTCAACATCCCTCAGTGCTGCTTTTACTTCGTCCATTAATCCGTCAGGCATTTTATTGCCGTGATTAATGTAATCCATACAAGTCTCTGTTGTGATAGTAAGTCCCGGAGGAACCGGAAGTCCTAAATTTGTCATTTCTGCAAGGTTTGCACCTTTGCCGCCCAAAAGATTACGCATATTTGCGTTACCTTCTCTAAAGAGCCATACGCGTTTTTCAGCCATTAGTTTCTCCTTCTTTTTAAAGTACGCTCTATGTAATAAATTCCTAGCATGCAGAATTTTACCACAAAAATGTTTTTCATGTACAATATAAGCATGCCATTGATTGAAGTAAAAAACGTAGTAAAAACATACACGTCAGAAGATGAAAGCTTTAACGCGTTAAACGGCGTTTCTTTTTCAGTAGAAAAAGGCGAGTTTGTTGCTATTATGGGGACTTCTGGTTCTGGAAAATCAACCTGTATGAATATGCTCGGGACATTAGACAGACCGACAAGCGGAAGCTATCATCTTGACGGGCTTGACGTTTTTGCACTTGACCAGCATGAATTATCTAAAATAAGAAACCTTAAAATAGGCTTTGTATTTCAAGGTTTTAATTTGATTTCAAGGACATCCGCGTTAGAAAATGTGGAACTCCCGATGATTTATAAAGGAATTCCTGAAGAAGAACGGCATATAAGGGCTAAAGAGGCTCTTGAAATAGTTGGACTAAAAAACAGAGAATCTCATATGCCGAACCAGATGTCAGGAGGTCAGCAGCAAAGGGTTGCTATAGCAAGAGCTCTCGTTAATGATGCACCATTGATTCTTGCAGACGAACCTACAGGTAATCTGGATACTAAAACAAGTATTGAAGTAATGGAATTCTTTGTAAAACTAAACCGAGGTTTCAACGGAAAAGAAGGTAAAACAATAGTCCTTGTAACCCACGAACCTGATATTGCAGAGTACTGTTCAAGAGTAATCAAGTTTAAAGACGGGAACATCGTATCAGACCTTCCCAAAGAAGAATGGATGAAAACCAGAAACAGAGAGACATAAAATATGCAATAAAAAAGACTTCTTTTAAAGAAGCCTTTTTTATTAAGCTATTGCCATAAATCCGTATTCATTTGGGTTTCGATGAGCTAACCCTACGCCGTCCTGACCTAACGAAATTTTATTTCCGCTCTCATCAGATACATAACCGATTTGCCCCGGCATTGAAATACCGGTAGTTGGTTCAACCTGTGTTTGCGGGGTGACTCGGCCAGCTCCGGTTAGTCCCAAGAATGGTTGGGATTTGCCGTATAAGCCATATTGATAATTTTGTTCGATACCTTGTAGCGGTCCCATAGTTTTATCCTTTTTACTCTGTATATATATAAAGTATCCGGCTGAAAAAAAATTGCTATTTTGTTAAAATTCGTTACAAAAGTTTAAAAATATGTTAATATACTCTTATGAAAACAGTTGGCATAATATCTCCGGCGGGAGCATTAGGAGAAGACAGAGAAAAATTAGAATCCGCGAAAAACTATTTTGAAAGCAAGGGGTTTAATGTTAAATTCTCCAAAAATATATTTGATTCTAAACGATATCTTGCAGGAGATGATGAAATTAAAATATCAGAACTTGAGCATTTTTTTGCCGATCCGGAAATTGATATTATAGTTAATGCCCGGGGCGGATACGGCTCAATTCGGCTTATTAACCAGATAAATTACGAAATAATTAAGAATAATCCCAAACCCTTTATCGGTTTTTCTGATATTACGGCACTCCTGCTTATGATATACAAACGAACCGGTATAGTAACTTATCATGGCCCGATGGTAATAAGCGATTTTGCCGATATTACATCATTTACGGAAGATTCTTTTGATAAAGCATTAAACGGTGAAAAGCTTGAATTTACAGGAACAACTATTTATCAGGATGGAAGCGCCGAAGGTATTATCTGGGGCGGAAATCTCGCAACAGTCACGTCTCTTTGCGGACAGGATTTTATACCTGATAAAGATTTTATTTTCTTTGCGGAGGATCTTAACGAACCTGTTTATAAAATTGACAAAATGTTTCAGCAGCTAATCAATATAAAAGAATTTGAAGAACACTGCAAAGGAATCGCTCTGGGTGATTTTCTAGATGTTGATAATGAGGAGTGGCTGGAAGAATATTTTCAGGAACTCGGAGAAAGATTAAATATCCCTGTCATAAGCGGATTTAAGATTACACACTCAAAAGATAAAATAACCGTTCCTATTGGAAAAATGTGCAGTTTGGATGGAAAAATTCTGACAATTTTCTAATATCCTTTAGCAAATTATTTTTTGACAGGTTTTTATTAATTTAAATTTATTAATTTACACTTAATATTTTGTAAAAAAGACTGTTACAAAACCCGATTTCAGTGTAAAATATAAAAGTATCACAAATTTTATAACATAATACAGAAAGGATTTGCCATGGTGCTTGAAATGACCTATCCGCAGCTCGAAAGAGCGGTCAACCCAACTCACGATATCAAGTTATTTGCAGGGCGCTCAAACCCGGCTCTAGCGCAGGAAATAGCGGATTATCTCGGCACCACCGTAGGCCCTATGGTTATAAAGAACTTTGCTGACGGAGAAATCTATGTTCAGGTTAAAGAAAGTATAAGAGGAGATGACGTTTTTATCATCCAACCGCTTTGCAATCCTGTTAACGAGAACCTTATGGAACTCCTTATCATCATAGATGCCTTCAAAAGAGCAAGTGCAAAGACTATAACAGCAGTTATCCCTTATTACGGGTATGCAAGACAGGACAGAAAAACTTCCGGACGTGAAGCTATTACTGCAAAACTTGTGGCAGATCTGCTTACAACCGCAGGAACTGACAGAGTTCTTGCAATGGATCTTCACACAGGACAAATTCAAGGATTCTTCAATATTCTTGTAGATCATATTTTTGCAGCGCCAATCCTTGTTGACTATGTTAAAGGCCTTAATATCAATCCTGATGATATGGTTGCAGTCAGCCCTGATATGGGTGGTGCTAACAGAACCCGCTATTTTGCGAAGAAACTTGACTGCCCTATGGCAATTATTGATAAAAGAAGAGATAAACACAACGAAGCTATTGCTGCTCATATTATCGGAGACGTCCAAGATAAAGTATGTTTAATGTTTGATGATATGATTGATACGGCAGGTACCATTTGTGAAGCTTCTAAACTGCTTAAGAGCAAGGGTGCAAAGGCTGTTTATGTCGGCGCAACTCACGCAGTATTTTCAGGCCCTGCTATAGAAAGGCTTAAGGAAGCTCCTATTGAAGAATGTATTATTACAAATACAATTCCTTGGAATAAAGAAGACCTGCCGGCAAATGTTAAGCAATTATCCGTTGCACCGCTTTTAGGACAGGCTATCTCCAGAATCCATGATGACGAATCTGTAAGCTCGCTTTTTGGTTTTGAAAAAGAAATGAAAGTTTAATCATGCTCTTTATTTCCCCTTGATGTATAATTGGGAGGGGAGATGATAGAATGTATGACGTTAATTCATCCAGAGCCGAAGAATTTATTTCTCACGAAGAAATTCTTGAGACCTTGGATTATGCCGAAAAAAACAAAACTAACGAAGTTCTTATAGATCAAATTCTTAATAAAGCAAGATTAAGAAAAGGTTTAAACCACAGAGAAGCTTCCGTTTTGCTTGCCTGCGAACTTGAAGATAAAAACAAGGAAATTTTTGAGCTGGCAAAAAAAATTAAGCACGAAGTCTACGGAAACCGAATTGTACTTTTTGCACCTTTATATCTTTCCAACTATTGTGTAAACGGATGCGTTTACTGTCCTTATCATTTTCAAAATAAACATATTCCGAGAAAAAAGTTAACCCAAGAAGAAATTATAAAAGAAGTTACTGCCCTTCAGGATATGGGACATAGAAGAATTGCTCTGGAACTCGGAGAAGACCCTGTTAATAACCCGATCGAATACGTTTTGGAATCAATTAAAACTATTTACGGAGTAAAGCATAAAAACGGTTCTATACGAAGAGTTAACGTGAATATAGCTGCAACAACAGTTGAAAATTACAAAAAACTTCACGATGCAGATATCGGAACATATATCCTGTTTCAGGAAACTTACCATAAAGAAAGTTACGAAAGGCTCCACCCGAAAGGCCCTAAACACAACTACTGCTACCACACAGAAGCTATGGACAGAGCTATAGAAGGCGGTATAAAAGATGTAAGCATCGGGGTATTATTTGGATTAGAGCTTTATAAATATGAATTTGCTGCACTTTTAATGCATTCCGAGCACTTAGAAGCAAGGTTTGGATTCGGTCCTCATGCAATCAGCGTTCCAAGAATTAGGAAAGCTGATGACATTGATCCATCTGCCTTTGATAACGGAATTGACGACGAAACATTCCTAAAAATTGCAGCTTGTATCAGGGTGGCAAATCCATTTGCAGGAATGATTATTTCAACCAGAGAAACCAAAGAATGCCGTTCAAAGCTTCTTGAACTCGGAATTTCGCAGATAAGCGGAGGCTCAAAAACCAGTGTCGGAGGATACGCTGAACCGGAAGAAGAAGATTCTTCACAGTTTGACATCAGCGACACTCGCTCATTGGATGAAGTTGTAGAATGGCTTATAGAAAACGGCCACATCCCGAGCTTTTGCACAGCTTGCTACCGTGTGGGAAGAGTTGGCGCCGATTTTATGAAATACACAAAAAATGAGCTGATTCATAATTTTTGCACACCAAATGCTCTAATGACACTAAAAGAATACCTTGAAGATTATGCAAAACCTCACACTAAAATAATCGGTCAAAAACTTATTGAGAAAGAGTTTGCACAACTAGATTCTTCTCCGACAAAAAAAGCACTGGCAGAAAACTTAAAGTTAATCGCCGGCGGCAAAAGAGATATAAAGTTTTAAATCTTAGGCATCTTTAACAAGAGTATTAACATCGACGCCGAGAACTCTGGCTATATCAATAACTCTTAAAATTGTCGGATTAATTTTACCTGTTTCAATTAAACTGACAGAATTTCTAGAGATGTCACATTTTTCAGCAAGCTCTTCTTGAGATAAACCTTGTCTGAGTCTTTCACTCTTGATGTTGATTCCAATATTTTTTAATCTGTTCATACTTTCCATAATTAATATTCTCGTGTATTGCAAAATATTTTTCCATATAATATAATTACATTGTGTGCATTATAATATGCGGGGGTTGAATATCAGGTAGCGACTATGTCGAGATTAACAAAATTCTTAGAAAATGAGCTGGATAGGATTTATGACTACTTAGGGATGGCTAAATCTAACCTTATTGTTATATCGGAACTTTGTGACAATAGAATGGGACAAATTACCCCAATACTTGAAAAGGGTGAAAGTGATGTCATAGACTACCTGAACAAAGAATTATCAATACTTGAAGCTAAAGTTGACGAATCAAGACAAATTATAAATGACTTTAAAACCTATTATTATAATATGGAAAACCCGTTTGAAATAAATAAAGGGCGGAGAAATTCCACCCTTTACCGCACAGGTTCCGGAGAAGAATCTATTGAATCATCTCCTGACAGGTTAAACCCTGTAAACCATAGCGGCTAATTTTCTTTTATTTCTAATTTTTTTGTTTTTGATTCTTCAACATGTTGTTTAGGAAGAGTTATAGTAAGAATACCATTTTTGTATTCAGCCTCGGATTCATTAACCTTGATTGGCTGATCAAAAGAAATTGTTCTCTGGTATTTACCATATCTGAATTCACAGGTATGATACTTAAGATTCTTTTCTTTTTCCTCTTTTTCTTCCTTTTCTTCTTCAATCTCTGCCGTAATTGTCATAAAATCATTATCTAATTCGACGTCAATATCGTCTTTATTAACACCCGGAAGTTGAATTTTTACCTTATATTCACTATCAGTCTGCTTAACTTCAACGGCAGGTCTCCAAACTGAAACTTTTTTCATAGAAAGAGGGTGCGCAAATGCCGGTCTTAAAACAGTATCTCTTAAAAAATTATTTAACTCATTATGAATACTGTCAAAATAGAGTTCCGGCTCTCTGATGATTAAGTCGGTTTTCATTAAAAAACTCCTTTCGGTTACCATCTTAATATATAAGAATCCGAAAAGAGATGCATTAGAAAAACGGGCAATCTTTTTGTTAAAAGATTGCCCGTCAGTATATTAATCTTCAATTACACCGGCCGTTTTACCATACCTTCTGATTGTTGAGTTCAAAAGGTTTTCGTGGTGTTTGTCTCTGTATATCTGGCAGAGAAGTTTATAAGCATGTTTGTTATAAGGATTTTCTCTTAAGATATCTTCAAGCTGCTGAACAGCAGTATTTGAACGTTTTGTATAATAATTAATTAAAGCAGGAAGCGTAATAGTCAAATCATTTTCGTCTGTTGCCCAAGCAATTTCCGCACAGCTTCTTGCGTTATCATATTCTTCCGCATCCAAATACATAACAGCAACTTCATAGTAAACTTCGGACTTGCTTCTTCTGTCATTTTTCATTTGAGCAACTATTTCATACTCTTGAGCAGCCTTTGTATACTCAGCTCTTTTTCTGTACTGTTCTGCCAATGCAAGATGGGTTGCCAAGTCTCCGGTCGGAACTTCGCTTAAATCTGTATTATCATCAACAGGAACATTTAAGGTTGCAAGAACTTCAGCCGCAGTCATCAAACCGGCTTTTTCTTCTGCAGTAAACTCCTGGTTAGTAATATCAGGGACAACAGAGTACAAAAGCCCTAATGTTTTCAAGTCTCTTGGAGTAATTTCAGTATTAAACTTAGTTCCTACAGGATACATTACATCATAGATACTAGGACTTTTAGCCTGTAAACCGATAGAATGTCCTATTTCCTGAAGAGCTGATGAAAAAAGCTGTTTAGAATCGTGACTGTGCCCTTTCACATCTGTTTTATGAAACGTTATTACTGAATCAGTAATTTTATTACCATTAACAGAGAATGAATGAGAACCTATTACTTCTTTATTTGTATCAGTATCTTTAAAGTAGCATTTCATATCAGCTTCGGAAGGTGATTCTACAAACTCAAATCTCACAAGTCCTTCACTGGATCTCTGCCAGGTTTGATAAGCACTCATAACGACTTGTCTGTAATAATCAGGAAGATCCGGAGAATCTTGAATATAAACTTTTAAAGGATAAGTAGCCGGATTCCATCTTACAAGTTTTCCGTTTTTAACTACTTCTCTGAAATAGCTGTCTATAACAGCAGCTTTGATTGTCTTTTCACTCATTGATTTATCATATCCCAGAGTAATTGCAGAAATAGATTTGAGTGCAAACTCCGGATTAGATACATTTACGTTTTTGTTGATTGAAAATAAAGAAACAGCACCTGCGGCTGCGATTAGGAATGTACAAATAACTATCTTTTTCATTGGCTTAATAAACCTCATATACTATTACTGCGAGTATTATACTATATGTTGCAGAAATTTACAAATCAATAATACTTGAAACTTTAAGATGTTTTATGATAAACTCAGTATATTAAGGAGGATATATGCACGAATACGTTTTCAAAATGAAAAAAGGCGATATTGAAATTGAACTAAAATCTGATGATTTAGAGTTTGTGGAAGAACAGCTCAACAAATGGAGAGAAGAACTTCTGCAGCAAAACTAACACGGGTTTAAGATATGTCTACATATTCATTTAAAATTACAAAAGGTAAATATGAGCTTATATTAGCAACCTCTGACAAAGAACTTGTCGTTGAACAGTTTGAAAAATGGGTCAAGGCTGCATCTAAATATGCTAAAGAAAGAAAAGCTAAGGAATGCAAAGAACTTGTTAACACTCAGATTAAAGCTGAAGAAGAAATTACCAGAAAAAATATTGAAGAACAGCTTGCAAAACATCCGATAAGAGAGCTTCCGCCGCAAGAAGAACCTGTTAAACAGGAAGAAAAAACGGTTGAAGAAAATTCTACAAGTAAAAATCTCGATATTTTTTATGCACCTCCTGCTAATACTAATACAGGAGAAACAATATCCTCTATAGAAGCTAAAGAGCCATCTACCGGTGTTTTTGATAACATATTAGAAAACTCGCTTAATAACCCTCAAACAGAGTTATCTTTTAAAGCAAGCCCTTCTATAAAAAAAGACAGTGCTTTTTTAAACTATATGAACAGCAGAAAAATTGAACGCAAAATCGATTACCTTCTGCTTACAGCATATTATTTTACACAATACGAACAAAAACCGCGTTTTACTTTAAAACAGCTTAATGCAAAACTTATGCAGAATGTTGCGGTAATAATTGACCATAGTGTACTACAAGAAGCAATTAACAGAGATTATATAGAATGTCTTCCTGATTTAACAGGTCTTGTTGGTGCAAGCGAGTACAGACTCACTGCATACGGAGAGAAGGTGCTTTTAGATGCCTAAAAAAGCGGCAGTAGCTCTTTCCGGAGGCTTAGACAGTGCTGTTACAGCAAAACTTCTGATGGAAGAAGGTTTTGAAGTGGCAGGAATTACCGCTCAAATGACTCGTTCGCTGGATTCTCAGCAGGTTCTTGAAAACGCGAAAAGAGTCGCAGATAAACTTGGCATAGAACATTTTTCACTTGATGTAACGCAGGAATTCAACGATAAAGTTATTAAGTATTTTAAAAACGCCTACAATAACGGTCTAACCCCAAACCCTTGTATTATGTGCAATAAATTTATTAAATGGGGTCTGCTTTTTGATTATGCAATAAATGAACTTAACTCAGACTATATTGCGACAGGGCACTATGCCCATATAAAAAATATAAACGGAGTTTACAAACTTTATCCGGCGTCAGACGAAAAAAAAGATCAACTGTATTTTCTTTTCTTGCTGGATCAGGAAAAGCTTTCAAAAACGTTATTTCCGCTTGCAGGATTCAAAAAAGACGAGGTTCGGCAAATAGCTTATAAGTATGATTTACCTCCAAAATCATCAAAGGAAAGCCAGGATATATGTTTCATCAAAGCTCCAATGACTACAAAAAAATATTTGAATAACGTATTTTCACCTAAGACCGGTAATTTTATTGAAAAGAAAACCGGTAAGATTTTAGGCCGGCACGAAGGCTTTTGGCAATATACGATAGGCCAGCGAAAGGGAATCGGAATTGCAGCACCTGAAGCATTGTATGTAACGGGGCTGGAGCCTGTAACCAACACGGTCTATGTCGGATATAAAGATGAACTCTATTCTGACAGGTTGTTTTTAGATAATATTTATTGGAATTACCCTATAGAAGAAGAAAATTTTCCGGCGCTGGTTAAGATCAGATATAATATGAAGGCTGTTGAGGCGGAAATTACAAAAACAGAATCCGGTATTCAGGTAAAATTCAATGAACCCGTCAGTGCAATTACCAAGGGTCAGGCCTGTGTAATTTATGATAAAACAGACGGACATCTTTTGGGCGGAGGCTTCATATAGACTCTTGTTAACATTCTTTAAGCTCAATTCTTGACACTCAAACCGGCTTTGTGTTAAAAATAATAATGTATAAATAGTATTAGATAGGTTAATCGTGTCCAAACGGGCGGGAAAACCAAGGGTAAAGAGGTTAAAGCAGGCAGCGTTTCTGACTTAAGCCAAAAGATTTAAGAATACACCGTATTCCCAAAATCAAAAGAGTTACCCCTCCCGGCCTACGATTCCTCAAAAAAGAAAGGAAAAACAATGTACGCAATAGTCGAAACAGGTGGTAAACAATACCAAGTTGAAGAAGGACGTTATGTTGACGTTGAATTGTTAGGCGAAGAAAAAGACTCTAAAGTTGTTTTTGATAAAGTTGTTATGATTGTTAACGGCAAAAAATCAAAAGTAGGTCAGCCTTATGTAGCTAATGCTAAAGTTGAAGGCACTATTGTAAAAACTGACAGAGCTAAAAAGATTATCGTTTTCAAACAAAGACCTAAAAAAGGTTACAGAAGAAAACAAGGTCACAGACAAGGCTTTGCAAGAGTTATGATTAACAAAATCAGAACAACTGCTTCTAAAGCTAAAGCTGAAACAGCTGAAACAACAGAAGCATAAATAAAAGTATAAAAAAGGAGAATAAAAATGGCACATAAGAAAGGTATGGGATCCACACGTAACGGCCGCGATTCAGAAGCGAAGCGTTTAGGTGTGAAGAAATTCGGCGGCGAACTTGTTAAAGCCGGAAATATCCTTGTTCGTCAGAGAGGAACTAAATTCCACCCTGGTAATAATGTAGGTATCGGTTCTGATGATACATTATTTGCTTTAATAGACGGACAGGTTAAATTTGAAGCTCACAGACGTGACAGAAAACAAGTCAGCGTTTATGCTGTTTAATTTTCAATAAATATAGAAAAAAAGGTAATGTGTGTTACACATTACCTTTTTTTATTCCTGATAGCAAAAAATATTTTTAGAACTTTTTATTCGTATATAATAATAAAGAAAGGAATACAATATGGTAAAAATTAATCCAGTTAAAACACTTGAATGTGCAGGAAAGTACAGAACCGGGGGAAGTTTTAATCTTCGTGTAAAATCAACTGCCCCAAGAAAATATGAATTAGACTGTTTTTCGTTAAACAAAGAAGGAAATGTTATAGGCGGCTATGGTGAAGCATACAGGGAAGGAACCGTAGACGGATTTGCAGAATGGTCTAAGAATTTTATTACAAAGCTTCAAAAAAATAGTGATGATTTAAACGTTATCAATAAAGTATCAGAATTTTTTACAAGTATTTCTAAATAAACACAGGATAAAAAGCAGCGGGCACCTTCGGTGCCCGCTGCTTTCATACCAATAATTATTAATTATATAACGGTGCTAACTTCTTTTCCTGCTGAGGAATGACACCCTCAGTAATTGATTGGTAAACTCTATAATCAATTACTGGGAAGCAATTATCAATGCTTTCTATTTCACGAAGTTTAGCCTCATCAATATTTCCGCTTTCAATCATATCCGCAATCAGACTAAATCTGTCAACGTGTTCATTAAACCTATCTGTTGCATAATCCTTGGCCTGCCAAGTCGTAATCAAGAACGGCCAATCTGAGCTTTGAAGCAGCAGATTTTCTCTTGCCAACTGATTTAATGCACGATGAAGTAACTTATCCTCCGGAATGTTCGGATATCTGTCTACAATCTCATTAATTCTTTTTTCACAAGAGTGGATAATAGGCCACATCCATTCAGTTAAGTGGTTCATCCATACATAGAAATGACCACCCTGTCCCCAAGAACTTTCAGGAATCTGAATCGCTTCTTTCGGCGGATATTTTGTAATATATTCACCCGCAGTCATTCTTTCAATTTCCGGAATATAGTTATTGAATTTTTTAACGACCTGCTTAATAAATTCAACACCTTCAAACCACCAGTGGCCAAATAATTCTGTGTCGAAAGATACCATTACAAGCCCTTCTTTTCCGGTAGCAAGTTTATAATCATTTAACAGGTGATAAATCAAAGTTGTATAGTGATCAGAATTTTCGTTAACCTTATTCATAGCAAGAACAGGGTCATAAAGCATCTTGTCACCTAAATCAGTAGTAGGAGAAGTTATTCTCCAGTAGTGCATACCTGATTTATCATCTTTTTTATGGAATTCTCTAAAGCATCCGTCTCCAGGATATCCATCCGCAGCGGACCAAACCTGATAGCCTGCTCTGTCATTACGTCCCATAACTGCTACCTGAGCATCCGGAAGCCAGTATGCTGAATAAGTATCATATCCGGTAGCAGGTCTTTCCGGAAGCGGAATATATTCAATATTACCGTACATACCGATTACACGTCTGTTACCGATAGAATTTCCGCCTTCAATTACATGAGATTCAGTAAAGAAGTAGTGAATATCATTGTTTTGAAGAGTTACTTCAATAGCAGGTCTCCAGTGTTTTTTACCATCCTTACCAACATATTCGTAACCTTGACGGTAAGCACATTCAGGAAGCCAAGCACCCATAGCTTTTTTACCAAACAATCTCTTTGTAGTATCCTGACCTACCTTAAACTGAGCATTCAAGTTGCTGTCAGTTGCAAGCAGCGGAGAGAAACCGTGAGTTGCCCCTGAAGTTGTAATTTCAATACAACCTAAATCCTGATACTTTTTAAAATATTTAATAAGATTTTTTTCGTATTTATTTACGAAATCATCTCTTAATTTATTCCACCAATCAAAATAGTATTTGGCAAGATATTTCAAATGCTGCGAGTGAGCAACTTTAGGATCAGGATATCTTTCCAAATCTTTTGAAACGGAAGCTATTCTGGAATCAATATATTCCACAAACCCGTTTTGCAAATGTTCATCATTTAACTGTTCTGCAAGAATCGGTGTAATACCTACAGTTAATTTTGCTTTTATACCTTCGTCATACAATTCTGAAATTGCGTTCAATAGAGGAACATAGGTTTCTGCCATACATTCATATAGGTTTTCTTCTCCGAATGGCCACATTCCTGCCATTCTATAGTAAGGAAGGTGACTGTGTAACATAAATACGAATTGTCCTACTGACATGTTTGCCTCCGTTCGTTTATCGTTTTAAAGAATATATATTTTTACATTATTATTTATAACACAAATTTGATAAAAATGTTACTCTTAAGTATTAGTTAATATGAATAATGTTACAAATGTTAACCTTGTTTCAGCCCCCAAATTACGCAAAGGCTTATTATATAAGGTATATATAGCATATTTGGTGTATCTAATACACTTATCCTATTGTAAAGATAAAATTATTATTTTTTGAACAGGTTGCACAAAAATCTGTTTCCGCAGTCACACTTTGTGAATAATTTTTGAATGAACTTCCGACCCTACCTCTATAATCATTGGAAAGAAAGGGGCATGAATAAATTCCGTTTTCGGAAACTACTCTTCCGTACATGCAATCTGTTTTGGAGGAAGGTTTTGAATAATTTTCATCGGAGTAACTCGGATGGGAGGCTGTTATTTGGATATCGACATTTGAAATATTCTGCTCCTTAAAAATTTTATTAAACATTTCCTGTATTAAAGCTGAATCCAGATTGTAAAAATTTTGAACGGTAATAACAGTTGTAAAACCATACCTGCTTAGAATTTTCAGAGAATAAATTGTTTGTCTGTAGTTGCCTCTGTATTTTACTTTATCGCTTTCCAATTCATCAAAATGCGCAAGAGACAATTTAAAAAATATTTGAGTAGAGCCTTCATCTTCCACTTTTTTTAAAAATCTTATTTTTTTCTCGTTTAAAAAACTTGAATTTGTACAAATACAAACATTGCATCTTTTTAAACAAAGTCTCAATATTGTATTGAAATCAGGATGAGTCATCGGCTCGGCACCGGTCAGATAAATACAGTGAATATTTTCGTATTTGGTATCTTCTAAAGCTTCTTTTATTCTATCTATAGAAATAAAATCTTTTACAGATTTTGTAATGGGAAAATCTATGTAGCAATTCTTGCATCTTTGATTGCAATTTTTTGCGGTCAATTCAATAAATATATTATTCAACTCCTCAAGTTTATATACAGGAGCGGTGTAAATACTGCTCATAACTCCTCCTTTATTTTCGACTAGTTTATTTTATTCCGATATTAAAAGAAAAAAAATTATCGGATTGGGGAGTCTGAGCGGGTATCTGATTAGCTATCCGGGAAAAATCTTTCCGTGAAAATCATCACCGCCTGTTTTAATAAGTTCCGGATACTTATCTGCTATTTTTAAGACTTCTTTTGCTGAATGAAACTTAACAACTTTTCTGAATCTCGGATAAGGATAATAAGTTTCAATTCCATCTAAACCTATTTTCATTAAGCTCTTTACTAATCTCTCAAGACTTAATGCCCAGTAGCATGCCGGATGGGCAAGTACCGCAATACCTCCTGCATCATGGATTGCTTCAATTAACTTTTTCACATTTCTTTTAGAAAAAAGTCTAATTAAAGCTCCCTCCGTTTCTTTCTTCGTTTTAGCTAAAAAAGGCTGAAGTTTTTCATTATTTATATCAACACCATAAGCGAGAAGGTGTATAAAAACATAGCCGTACCAGCAATCAAATTCCGCTCCTGTAAGCAAAATATCATCTTGATAAACTTTATGACCTTCCAGAGTATTATGATCAGTTATTGCTATAAGTTTATACCCTTGCTCTTTTGCCGCATCAATTATCTGCTTGAAATCCCCTTCTCCGTCAGAGTATGAAGTGTGTATATGGAGATTCACGAGTTTATTTTGATAATCGTCTTTAGTAAAGTTTTTTAGTAAGTCTTTAATGTTTTTCATAATCTGTATCTTTATAATACAATATTCTATAATAAAAAGGGAAAAAACCTCACCAAGAAATTCCAATACTCATAACCTATTCGTATTGAAATTCTATCCTCTCCCGGGGAGAGGAGGGAGCAAAGATAAAACAGCGGAGAAAATATATGGCAAAAAAGAGCAAAACTCCTTTAGGAATTTTTACCGAATCAATCGGACTTTATTTTTCAAACTTCGACAAGTTTGTTAAATATATGTCATTTCCGGTATTAGGACAAATAGGCGGACTTTTGCTTGTATTTATTCTGGTATTTTTTTACGCGAAATACATGCCTTATTTAATGCAGAAAGTTTCTTTTTTTGATAACTTCAGCGTACTTGTTCTTTGCGCAATATTAATAACTCTTCCGGGGCTGATAATTTTTATAAAAGCTTTTTGGGAGTATCTGGTTGCATACGGAGCCGTTAACTCAATGCTTGAAAACATGCTTAAATCAGGAAAAGTTTATGACTTTGATGCGCACACCGAACTTATTAAAAGAAGAACTATTCCTTTTGTAGGGCTATGGCTTTTGTTCGGAATATTTTCTCTATTTTCCGTAGTCCCGATATTCTGGATTCCTTGCGGAGTCTTGGCAGTATTTTTTGTACTTATATTTCAGGTATTCACATATGAACCGGAAGAATCTCCTATCGGATGTGCAAGAAGAAGTTTAATTCTTATTAAAGGGCACTTTGCTTCAACGTTTATGCTCATGGCTCTTATAGGAGCATTAACTTATATTTTTGTTCCGCAGATTGTTAATTCCATTTTTGAAATAACTAAAATTACAGGATTCTTAAGCGGTTTTGCATCAAATTTTGTTACGGAACTTCCTATAGTTGAAATCAACGATTACCTAATGACACTTCATATTCCTCTTCTAAAAGTTGATGAAGTTGCAAAGTTTACTGTTACAACTTTCATAACCCAGATTTTTATACAATACACCCTCCCGATGAGGTCAATTCTCTGGGGAATGTGGTACAGAGAGCTTAACGGCTCAATTTCTCAGCGAACCGGAGAAAAGAAAAAATCCTCTAAATCAAAAAGACCCAGTGAAAAACTTATGGAAGCTTCCAGAAAAAAATATTCAACAAAAAAGCTTGATAAAAATATTTTAAGAAGAGCAATGGAAAAAGACGAAGAAGACTAGCGGCGTCTGTAGACTTCGAACATTAATTCATCCGCAAAAACCGCATCAGTTTTATAGTTTTGTTTTATGTAATTTTTAATCTTTACACCATAATCTCTGCCAAACTCTTTATAATAGTATAACGATGTATCATAGTTACTTAAGACAATACATTCCGGTTTTGTAATTTCAAGTCTTTTTATTATTATATCTTCCCCGAAAGTCTCAACATAAAGAGGTATGAGAGAATAAAACTTATTATCTGTTTTATGCCCGGTTATTACATTCACCGCCAGACCTTCCGGATAAACAAGAACCTTATCATCTTTTTTTAGTTCGCTGTTAATATATTTATTTAACATATTTATAGAATTTCCATATTTAGGAGATGTTTTTACTACAGAATTTTCTATTCTGACATTTTTAGAATATAATCCGTAAACATTATGTCCGGCAATAACTATACCCCATAACATAAGCACTGTAACAAGATTACGCCTTACTCCTGATGGCATAACTACAAGCAGGGATATTAATGCAAACGGAATAAAGAAAACTCCGTAAGATTGGAAAGTAAATCCCCAGAAAACTTTTATAGAAATTAACAAAGAAGCCGCAACTAAAAATTTTTCTTCTACGTCCAGCTTTTTAAATCTGAATATAAATAAAAGTGCAACTAAAGGAAATACGTAAACAAGAATATCCTGCCAGCTAAAAAAACAAAAAGCCACAATTAAAACAATGCTCAAGAGCTTTTTGCTCAATTTAGGAACAGATAAAACTAAAACCGGTATTAAAATTTTTAATACATTAATAACATAAACGATTAATAATGCAGGCTGAAACTTTAATCCCATTATTGAATAAAATAGGTTTAATGTTTTTGTGGAACACATCTGCATAATTAAATAAAAAGAAGTTATAAAATCAGCTTTTTGAATAAATAAAGGTAAAAAATTTATTACCAGCGGAAAGATAAATGCAATAATATTTTTTAAAATATCATTCCTTCTGCTCATATAAATTAACAGAGGTAAAAAAAGCAAAAATTCGTATTTGGAACATATTGCAAATGAATACATTAGATAAGCTAACGGATATTTTTCATTTAAAGCTGCATATATTGAGCCCAGAATAAAAAATAAGCCGTATAATATGCCATAAGAATAAGGTAATATAGCGTTAAATGCATTAGGTGAAAGGACCAAGCCGGAAATCATAAACAGCATTACAAGAGGGATATACTCATCATCCAGATAAATTCTTGCAATTTTATAGGTAAAATAAAAAATCCCTATAGTTGCCGCAAGACCTGCCGCATATAAGACTCCTAATTTAGTCCCGAATATCCAAAACAATATTGAATTAAAAAGATATGCAAACGGAGCATAAATTGTAAAAATATTTTTATAAAGGACTTGCCCCTGCAGCATTTCTGCCGGAATGTAGGCTTCTCTGAATGAATCGACCATTACATCGCCAAATCTGCCGTAACAGAGTATAAATATAACAACTAATAAAATCTCTGTTATAACAAGAGGAATATTTCTCTTTATAGAATGCATTTTTAGCCCTTCAATTCTTAAATTATAAAGAAATCTTAACAAAACTTATCGGATAAAGCAATTTTTTAATGAAAAGAAACTTTATATAAATGTGTGGTAGAAAAAAGGTGTTTTATAAATGACAGTATTACCGGGTTCACTAGATTATCTATACTATAACGGTATTCTTGATCATATCCCTTATGAGGCATATGATATTCCGGCATACTCTAATTACACACCTGTTGCACCATATCCGTATGATTCATTTGAGCCGGTAAATCCATACCGACCTGAAATTGAAGAATCAAAAAAAGAAGATCCAAAAGGATCAAACAAATCTACTATCATCAAGGGGCTTATCTCTGCCGGTATTATTATCGGAACCGGCGCCGCTTTAATCCATGGAATCAAAAAAAGCGGATTTTTAAAGAAGCTTAACCCCGCAAATTGGTTTAGAAAAAACAAATAAAACCTTATATAACCTTATTAAAATACCTTATTTAACCAAAATTTTCACGCCCTCTTCGGGCGTTTTTTTTAGGCAGAATAGAAATATCTATTCACTATTCACTATTCACTATTCACTAATTTCACTATATAATATTTTTATGATTAAACTTATTGCAACAGATATTGACGGCACTATAATAATTCCGGAAAAAACATTTACACCGGAAGTGAAAGATTGCATTAAAAGACTTAGCGAGAGCGGAATAAAAGTAGTTCTTGTAACAGGAAGAATGCATGCAGCAGCCAGTCTTATTGCGAAAGATTTAGGCCTTGAAACGCCTGTTGTTTCATATCAGGGAGGGCTTATAAAAGAAGGCAATAACATACTATACGAAAAATATTTAACTCCGGAACAAACTGAAAGAATCTTAGAATGGGCGAAAAAAGAAAATATACATATCAATCTTTACAACGACGACATTCTTTATTCAGAAAGAAAATGCTATGAAATAGAACGCTATTGCGGAAATCTCCATACACACTATACAATTAAGCCTTTCTCAGAAATAAAAAAAGATAAAATTAATAAACTTCTTGCAATAGATTACGACCATCCGGAAAAAATAGACCAATTTGAAAAAGAACTTCCGCATATTTTTCCGGAATTATACATCGTTAAATCAACCCCGTATTTTCTGGAATTCTCCAATAAAGAAGCATCTAAGTACTGCGCCGTAAAGCATCTCCAAAAATTATGGAGACTTAAAGATGAAGAGATTTTGACCATCGGAGACCAGAACAACGATATTGCACTTTTAAGAGCTGGCGGAATAAAAATTGCAATGGGCAACGCAACAGAAGAGTTAAAAAAAGAAGCTGATTATATTACAGATACCGTATTTAATAACGGTTTTGTTAAGGCAATGGAAAAATTCTGCGGAGTAAATATTTAAAATAAAAAACCGTACCACTGCCTATCGAAATACAGCTAAACCGATTTTGCCTGTAGAATCTACTTCTTAGAGAAATAACACCCGCAAGGGTTACCTTAGTGCTGCTATGTTTCCATCCTGACACGGTTCGATATCTTGCGCCATTATAGTCTAAGTTATCAACAATCCTATAAACATAGGCGATTCACCTGCACCCCTCACAGCAGGCTCTGCACCCCGCATAAGCGTTCGGGTCGAGAGATCCGCTAAGTCCCCGTGGAGTACGGCAGGAGTAATTGTAGCACGAAAATTAATGAATTACAATATTATTAAAAAGCACAAGTGCTGTTCCGACAATTGCCGCAAACATAATATAAAAAAGAGGATCTCTTTTTGACTTCCAGCTTATTAAAAGCAAAAAGCCCAAAAGAATCATAGCTTTTAAATCTTTAATTTCAGGCGTTAAAAGTCCTATTGCCACAGAAGTCAAAAGAGCACAGCTTATCGGTTTTAAAGTTTCTATTAAAGACTTTACATAAAAATTATCGCTAAATTTTCTAAGGAGTTTTGAAACAATTATTACCAGAAATAGAGCCGGAAGCATTTCTGAAACAGTAGCAAGAGCAGAACCCAATATTCCCGCACTCTTAAGTCCTGCATAAGTCGCAACATTTATTCCGACAGGACCCGGAGTTATTGAGGCAACAGCCACCATCTGTGTGAGTTCATCCAGAGAATACCAGTTGTAAACCTGAGATATGTGATACAAAAACGGTATTGTTGCGTAACCGCCTCCAAAAGAAAATAAACCTATTTTAAAAAATTCTACAAACAGGTGGACAAATATCATATTTTCTTGCCCTCCCTGATTCTTTTATATCCGACTCCAACAAATGCGAACAACAAAATAGTCTGTATAGGAGAGAGTTTGAATATAAGCAGAGTTGCTAATGTTAGGATAAAAATTGAATAGAAAAAGATTCCTCTCTTTGACTTCTGCCACATTTCCCGTACAGTAAGCATAATAAGAGCAATGACAGAAACTCCTACTCCCCAGAGTGCACCCTGAACATAACTGTTTTCGGTCAAAGACCCGATAACTGAAGCCAGAAGAACAATACACCAGAACGGAACAAATGTTACACCCGCCATGGCAATAACAGCACCCCATTTACCGCGAAGTTTATAACCTATAAACATAGACATATTCGCAGCTATAATACCGGGCAGGGATTGAGCAAGCGCAAAATAATCTATAACATCATCATGAGAAACCAGATTTCTTTTGTCCACAAACTCGTTTGTCATAATAGGAAGGATTACATACCCGCCGCCTAAAAGAATTGCGCCGATTTTGGTAAAAATCAAAAATAACTTTATTAATGATATTTTTTTTGACATTTATACTTTAACCAGTCTTCTTCCTATTTTTTCTATCAATTTAGCATCTTCATCCGGAGTAAATCCGGTAGTTGTAAGGTAATTTCCTACAATAGTTGAATCCGCGCAATATTTAAAAGCTTTTTCAATAGTATCTTCTGAAAGTCTGGCTTTTTTCCCTCCGGCAATTCTTATTGATGCGTCAGGACAAGCTATTTTAAATACAGCAAGGGTTCTTAAGACATTTTCTTCATCAATTTTGTCCCAATAGCTTTCAAACGGAGTATTCTTAATCGGAGTTAAAATATTGACTGGAATACTGTCCGGATTGATTTCACTTAACTCAAGCGCCATTTCTATCCTCTGCTCAATAGTTTCTCCCATTCCTATTATTACCCCGCAGCAAAGTTCCATCCCGTATTTTTTTACAAGTTTAACCGTATTAATCCTATCTTCATATGTATGAGTAGTACAAATTTCAGGGTGATATGACTTACAGGTGTTTATATTATGATGGAATCTTACAAGCCCAGCTTCCGCCAGCCTTTTTGCCTGTTCTTCATTCAGTATTCCGATACTTGCACAGCTTTTTATACCTGCACTATTAAGAGCTTTTATCATATCGAGCATAGTATCAAAATCACTCTCGTCCGGAGTTTTTCCGGATGTTACAATAGCGACTCTGTCCGCCCCGTTTTTAACACTATCCTTTGCGGCATGAACAACAGTTTCAACATCCAAAAGAGGGTTAGTCTCAATATCAGTATTATAATGAGAACTCTGTGCGCAATATTTGCAGTTCTGGGAACATTTTCCGGTTCTTGCACTTATAATTGAACAAAATTCAACTTCATCTTTCAAATACTTTTTAGACTCATTTAATAAAACATCTAAATCCGTATTATATAAGTTTAATAATTCTTCCTTTGTATATTTTGCCATTTATACCTCCCCTAATATCCGACACTGAGACCTGCACAAAGGTTTATGGATTGCCCCGTAACCCCTTTCGCATCCTCTGATATTAAATATTTAACCATACCCGCAACCTCTAAAGGTGATACAAACCTTTTTTGAGGAATACAGCTTACAACTTCTTCTTTGGAAAAACCCTCATCTTCGACGGAAGAATTCCCCATTTCCGTATCAACCCAGCCAGGATTAATTGTATTAACAGTTATTCCGTATTCTGCAAGCTCAAGAGCCAGCGACTTTGTCATACCAATTAAACCTGATTTTGAAGCCGAATAAATACTTGCTCCGGCTTCTCCCATAACCCCGCTGATTGAACCTATATTTATAATTCTTCCAAAACCACTCTTTTTCATATACGGAACAGCTTTGGATATTAAATATAGAGGTGCTTCCAAATTAACCCTTATTAGTCTTTCTATATCATTAAAAGATAAATTTTCTGCCGATGAATAAATATATTCTCCGGCATTATTTACTAAAACATCAATTCTATTTTCCTCAATATACCGCCCCAATTTTTCTATATCATTCTGATCAGAAAGATCTGCTCTGCAATAATTTTCATAGCACTTTAACAGCTCTTCATTTCTTGCAGACGCATATAGTTCGCCGTCAAGTTTTTCACAAACAGCTTTCCCTATTCCTCTTGAAGCACCTGTAACAAGTATTCTCATAAAAAAACTTCTCCTCTGCTAATTATAGCACAAGAGAAGTTTCATAAAATGTGATACACTATCAGCTCAAGAATTGAGCCTGATACTGCTGGAATGTAATTGTCTGCGGTTGTTCACCGGAATTTTGTCTAAACACTTTGGATGCTTCGCTCTTCAACCCAGCAAAATACGTCATAGCCTGCCCGTCAATTGCACTCTGGCTAAGAAGATCAATTGCATTATTGAATGCGGCATAATCCTTTTCATAATCGCCGGTAGCACGAACTCCTATCTGAGCCATAAGGCCAGCCCATGGAATGACCTTTTCGTTGTTCTGGTTATCAATCTGCTCCTGAACCTGCTCAGAATACTCCGCATACATTGCCTTCTCTAATTTTTTCAGGTCATCAACGTTACCTTTTGGAGTAATATTAAACTCATCAAACGCTCTCTCTAACTTCAGCGAACTTGAAGGAATTCTGCCGAGGTAAGAGTAAATATTCGCGCTTGTATAAGAATAAACTCCATTGACTGTGAAATTAGACATGACACACCTCATATATGATATATAATGTATATCGGCATATTTTCTAAAAACTTTAGAATTTTTATATAAATATTTACAAAAGTTTACAAATCGCCCCTGAAACACTTACAGATAGAGACTTGCGGTTTTGCAAAATTTTTTAAGGTTGATATATATTGTAACGAAATGTAACAAAGATTATCCTTTATGAAATCGAGAAAGTTTTATATACTTTATATATATGTAAGACGAAACGATATTAAGAGAGGCTTAAAATGGCATTACTTCAAAGCTACGATATTAATGCAATGGCAACCAGAATATCCAAAGAGTTTTATATAGAAGAAAATCCTGCAGAAGACAAATCCTACGTACTAATGGATGAAATGCGATTATTTGCAATGGATTTAAAATCAAGAGTTACGTTTATTTCGAGAACTAAGGGGTAAATAAACTAAATACCCCAAAACAAATTTCACAAATCCAATCTTACTTAACTTACTTAACTATTTAATTCCCCAAACTTACTTATCTTAGCGCCTGGTTCCAAAGAATCAGGTTTTTTCTTATATTATGCTGGTTTTATTCTGTTTGTATTAAAATAATAATAAGAGAACTGAGGAGTAGCAAAAGGGTATAATGAGTATCTGTATTTTTCCGGGAACATTTAATCCTATACATAATGCACATCTTAAGATGGCTGAATTTGCACTCAAACATTACGGATTTGAAAAAATAATCTTTATTCCGGCTTATATTCCGCCTCATAAAGAATTATCCTCTAACCTTGCAAAACACCGATACAAAATGGTTGAAATTGCAACCTCAAAAAATCCAAAATTTGAAGTTTCTGACATTGAATACAAGTCAAACTCACCTTCTTACTCTCTTATAACAGTAAAAAAAATAATTGAACAATATAATATAAAAGATCGTTTAAACTTTATAATCGGAACAGATGCTTTTATGAATCTTGAAAGCTGGTACAAAATTAATGAGCTTAAAACACTGGTACACTTCATAGTTTTCCCGAGACGCGGAGAAAACCCTGATTACACATATTTTAAAACCGGCGAATACAGCTTTGAAATTGCTCCTATGGAATACATAGATATATCATCTACCGAAATAAGAAAAGAAACTAAAAACGGGGAAACTACCCGCGATGTGGAGGTTTATATAAAAGAAAATGGATTATACACCAATTAAACAATGGCTCAAAGACAACCTTACAGAAGAGAGGTATTTGCATTCTCTCGGAACGGCAGAATGTGCGGCAGAACTTGCTGAAAAATACGGTCTGGATAGAAATAAAGCTTATCTTACAGGGCTTATCCATGATTGCGCAAAATGCTTGAAAAACGAAAAACTTTTAGACATACTGCATAAAATGGACGGAATTGACGAAGATGAACTTATCAACCCTAAAACTTATCATGCTCCGGCCGGAGTTCCTGTTGCAAAAAAAGAATTTAACATAACAGACGAAGAAATTCTTTCTGCAATAAGATGGCACACGCTTGGGAAAATAAATATGACCGACTTTGAAAAAATAATTTTTATAGCCGATAAAATTGAACCTAAAACCCGCACAGAGGATTACGTACAGCCTATAAGAGATGCTTTAAAAGAAGAAAACGGATTAAATAAAGCTCTTTTTATCTGCTATAAAAACACAATAAAAAGTCTTGTAGACAGAAATCTCCGGATTTGCCCGGCAACAATTAATATCTACAATGAATTATTATCGGCATTGTAGACTTAATTTTAAGAAAATAGTATAATTGGATTATGATGAAAAAGAGACTTGGGATATTACTGGTAAGCATCTTTATGCTTAATAATCTTGTTTTTGCAGCTCCGGATACTTTTGAAGGACATGCAGAATTTGATGATGAATATTCATCTCTTGATGAAAAGATGTTTACAGGTAAAACTGAAACTCTTGAAAAACGTGACACAATTGAAATGACAGTTTCCCAAGTTCTTGACGGAAGTTTTTCTTTTGAGGGAGATGAGTTTTTTGCCGAAGTAACAAGTGATGTTATCGGGGACAAAGGTGTTATCATTCCTAAAGGAACCGTCGCACACGGTATTATTAAAGAAACCAGTGAAGCTAAAAGATTTGGACGCGACGGGTACATTGATTTAAGTTTTGACTACCTTGTAACTCCTGACGGCCGCGAAATTCCAATCGAAGGAAAAATGTCCACAAAACTTCACCCCGTGAAAGCAGCAACTAAAATTGTTGCGACAGATATAGGCTACACGGCACTGGGAGGACTTGCCGGAGGTGTTTTTGCAGCCCAAGCACTCGGAATTGAAGCTGCTATTGCATCTCAAGGATACACTCTCGCCGGCGGCGCAGCAATCGGCGGGGCTATTGGCTTAGGAATGTCTCTTTACAGAAAAGGAAAAAATGTTCTCATATCACCGGGAGACGAAATTAAGGTAAAAATCCTTTCAGACGTTGAACTTCCTGTATATAAAGAAGAAGCTCTAAAGAAAAAAGAACAAAAATATCCGGGGCTGGAAATCCGAATTGCTAATATACTTTACGAAAAAGACCCGTTTGGAGAAGTTAATACAATAACTCTTTCCTTATCGATTGCGAATATGTCGGACAAAAGTTTTGCAGGTATGGATTTAGCTCTTGTAAGTGATTACAACACTGTTTACAACCCATCCATATTCGGAGACACAAAACTTTTATTTTCTCAGTTTAAACCCGGAGACAGAAGAGCAGGAAAAATCTCCTTTGCAGTAAGCAATGTTAAACATTCATACTGGCTTGTTGTAAATGACAGATCAACCAACAAACCTCTTACCAGAATATCCCTTGATAACGCGTATAAAAACGTATCAAAAGATGTCAAAAAGAGAAATGCTAAATTAAAGAAAGCAAAAAAGAATTATTACAAAGAAGACGATCCGTTTGAAATGGAATAAATTAATCTAAATCATAATCCAACATTGTAACAACTTTAACGCCTTTTTCTTCAATTTTTGCTCTGCCTTTTAACGGAGTCAATTCAATAATAAATGCAGCAGCAGCTACCTCTCCGCCGGCTTTTTTAATTAAGTTACAAGCAGCGGCAGCCGTTCCGCCTGTGGCAAGCAAGTCATCTATAACAACAACACGATCACCCGGCTTAATAGCATCTGTATGCATTTCTATAGTATCTGTACCGTATTCAAGAGAATATGTTTCCTTAATTGTCTCTGCAGGAAGCTTATTTGGTTTTCTTATAGGTACAAATCCTGCATTTAATCTGCATGCAAGAGGTGCACCAAAGATAAAACCTCTGGACTCAATACCGGCCACATAATCAACTTTTTCATCCTTAAACTGCTCATAAAGAAAGTCTATCATTTTGTTCATAGCCTGAGCATCTTTTGTAGCAGTAGTTATATCTAAAAACAGGATACCCTTTTTAGGGAAATCAGGCACCATTCTTACGTGTTCTCTTACATACTTATAATCATCTGTCATTGTCATCATCCCTATTTATACCTCATTTAGCTCGTGTTCCTGTCTGATTTTTTCTTCCATAACCAGACCATGGGCAGTTTTGCCCCATTTCATATCTTTCTTGCAGAATAATATTTTACCACAAATAAATAAAACCATCGGAAACCATATAATAAAGAAGTAAAATGTTGTTTCTGCAGCCTGTTTTATAGCTTTTAATCTCGGAAGGAAATCATATCTTCTCAAACTGTATCTAATTGCAAGGAAAAAGCCCAGACCAACTACTGAAGATACTATCAAAGAAGACCATAAAACGTTATGCAAACTGTACGGATCAATCTTATCCGTAAAGAGTTTAATAACCCTGAACACAATTTCAAGAATAAACCATAACGGCATTATGAATTGGGTTATATAAACAGCCATGTCAAATCTTGCGCGAAGAGACATGTGTTTAGAGCGCATAGCTTCGCCAAAATATTCAAGATATCGTCTTATAGTACCCTCAAGCCATCTTCTTCTCTGTCTAAAAAGCGGCATAAGGTAAATAATACCTTCTTCGTACACACAGGCATCCGGACAAAACCTAATATCCCAGCCCTTAATATGAAGCCTTGTAGACATGTCCAAATCGTCTGTAATTGTATAGTTATTCCAGCCGCCAATATCCTCAATGGCTTCTCTTTTAATTAATTCACCGTTTCCGCGAAGTTCAACCGCACCTTTTACAGCATCTCTGCCGACTTGAAAGTGTGTATCGGTTGAATATTCATTATTCTGACATCTTGTTAAAAAGTTGTAATCTTTATTTCTGATAATTTTTCTGGCCTGAACAGCACCAACATCAGCCGGTTCAAGGTTAGGAATAAGTTTATTTAAGAAATCCGGCTCAACCGTCGCATCAGCATCAAAGACCAGAATTGCTTCACCCTTTGCAATCTTGAAAGCATCGTTCAAAACGGCTGATTTACCAGGAAAAGCTTCTTTATCTCTTACAAGAGCAGTAACCTTATCATACTTTGCTTCTAACTCTCTTATAACGTTAGCCGTATTATCGGAACTTCTGTCATCAATAACAATAACTTCAAAGTTCGGATAATCCATCTGTAAAATATTTTCAACTGTATTTGAGATAACATACTCTTCGTTATGCGCAGGAATCATTACAGTAACAAAAGGCTTATAATTTTCATTAATAACCGGAGGATGTTTTCTCAATTTACGTTTCTGATATTTAGTTGCAGCAATAAGGTAAAGCCCGTAAATTGACATACACACACACAGTATTACAAAACCTACAACTGTATTAACATAGTTCTGGAATACAAAAAGGAACACTCCCAATATTGATAAAATTATAAATAAAAGAATTCTTTCTCTCATAGCTCCACCAGCACAATTATGATTATATCAGAAACAATATAAAGTTTTGTAAAAATTAATTTTCATACGACCTTAAAAAACAGACGCCAGCCCTTTTTACAGTATTAATATTTATTGCGATTTTTACTAAAAATGAAATTCAATTTTACATTTCTTAATATTTGGGCTCAAAAAAGGCAATTTTTTGAAATAGATATACTTTATATATATGTAAGAGATAAATACAGGAGCTTTAAAAGATGTTATTCACTACTAATACTGT
>CALVCR010000127.1 GCA_944326125.1 Candidatus Gastranaerophilales bacterium
TCTGTTTTAATTTTTGTTTTTTTTCTTTATTCCGTTGTTCCTCTATAGCTCTATATAAAGCAGCATCTTGCGGGCTCATCATCTGAGGTTGTCTGACAAACTGGTCTCTGTTGTCATATGCTTTAAATGAAACGACTTTGTTATTATTATCGTTCTTCTTCTTAGGTTCATATACCGGTACATTGTTGCTTAAGATTCCTACACTATTTATGTTTGTCATAACAACTCCTTTAGATACTACCTTCTATCATGTATAAAACAAAGTATGAAATATAATTGCCCTATCTGTAAAGAAATGTAACAATTTTTCTTAAAAATCTAAAGTTTTTAAGAAAAATGCCGATATAACAAGTATAAAAGGGAACAATAAAGGAAAGACAAATGGGATTAGCTTGTAACCAAATCAGATTGCTAACTTTAACAGCCAGAAAAGCTGACTGTGAGTATGGCATTTCTATAAATTCCATGAAAAAGATGGCTCTTACAAGAGAGTCATCCAATTTGTCTCAAGAATATTACAGCAGGTTACAATCCAAAGATATTTCTTATTATGCTAATGGTCAATACAATCAAATTAACTATAATTATTTGATGGGATATGGAAGTAATTATACGGCTATTATTAACGGTTCTCAGCCGTTGAAAAGTGAAAATTCCATGATACTTACTGATTATAAAGGTCAGGTAGTTTTATCAGATTCATATGCAAAAGCTATTACTGATGTGCTTGGAACTTCTATAATGGATGGAAAAGGCAGAGGCGGTACGTTTTCAACTGATAAGATTGCTGAAATTCTGGCAGCTCTTTGTCCGGGTTTGGAGGCTGAAAAATTTCAGTCTGTAATTGATAATAGTGAATTTGGAAGCAGTTCTTATGATGCTCATGGTGAAAATACTATGACCGGTGAAGAAACAGGAACAGAAGTAACTGTTGATAATACAGATACTGTAGAAAGTAAATACCAACAGCTTGTTGATTTCTATTATCCGATATTTGCAGCAGCTGCAACAAACGGTTGGACCACTGAATATAATCAGGATATGGCTGCTAATGATGATTATGTGTCAGATGCAATTGTATCAGGGTCTTTCCAGCTTGAAACAGTTGATGAATCGGGGAACTATGATGAAGGAACATCATTAACATACTTCGTGACAGCAGGTCTTGTTACAGAAAATACAAGTTCTGATGCAAGAGAAGAGGTGACTGCATGGTATAATGCCGAAAAAGAACGTATTTCCGAAAAAGAAAATTATCTTGATATGGAAATGAATGATCTTTCAACTGAGCTTGAAGCTATTAATACAGAAATTCAATCTATCCAGTCATTAATTGACGATGCAATCAGTTCGGTATTTGACTGGGGTAGTTCATAGAAGTTGAGTAGTTAAACCCTTTAGGGTATGGATTTGTGTAACAAAATTTCCCTTTTTCCTTTTATAAAATTTCGCTTGTCAGGATGACAAGCTTTTTTTTGCAATAAGTTACTGGAAAAATCCGGAAACTTGTTTGTACATTTCAATAATATCACCCATATCAAAAGCTTCAAATGAGTCTTGAGTTATAGGATCTGTTTTTAACCCTAAAGAATGTTAAAAAAGACTTGCTTATATAAGCAAGTCTTTTGGGTTATATTTATTTCTCTTAGCTTTTTGTTACGGTACTTTTAATATGTAACTCTCTCATCTGCTGGAGTGAAGCTTCACCAGGAGCATCGCTCATAAGATCTTTTGCACTTGCGTTTTTCGGGAATGCAATAACATCTCTTATTGAATCAGTTCTGCAAAGAAGTGCAACTAATCTGTCTAACCCGATTGCAAGGCCGGCATGCGGAGGTGTACCGTATTGAAGAGCGTTTACCATAAATCCGAATTTTTCTGCGGCTTCTTCTTCTGTTAGACCAAGAGCTTTGAATATTTTCTTCTGAACTTCGCTTGAGTGGATTCTGACAGAACCGCCGCCCAGCTCTGTTCCGTTATAAACGATATCGTAAGCGATTGATTTAACATTTCCCAAGTCTCCGCTATCCAGTTTATCCAAATCTTCAAGGTTTGGAGATGTGAACGGATGGTGCATTGCCATATATCTGCCTTCTTCATCTGACCATTCAAACATTGGGAAATCAACTACCCAAAGGAGATTGTGTTTGTTTTCGTCAATCAGGTTTAATGATTTACCGAAATGAAGTCTCAATCTGCCCATAATATCGTAAACAAGTTTTGGCTTATCAGCTACGAAGAATATAATATCTCCGGCTTCCGCCTGAGCTCTTTCCTGAATACGTTTAGCCTGTTCTTCAGTTACAAACTTAAGTACAGGTGATTTAGCCGTGCCGTCTTCGTTATAAATAATATTAGCCAACGCTTTAGCACCGAATGATACGGCAAGTTTTGTAATATCATCAATATCTTTTCTTGAATACTTAGCACCGCCCGGAATCTTTATACCTCTTACGATTCCGCCGTTAAGAAGAGTATTTTTAACGATATCGAAATTGGATTCAAGAATAATATCGCCGATGTCAAATAATTCAAGTCCGAATCTTGTATCAGGTTTGTCTGAACCGTATCTATCCATAGCTTCCTGCCAAGGCATTTGTATAAACGGAGGTTTAATTTCTACTCCTGCCGCTTTAAATGCGTCAACTAACAGACCTTCTACTACTTTTATAACATCCTGCTGTTCAACAAAGGATAGTTCCATATCAATTTGTGTAAATTCAGGTTGTCTGTCTGCTCTTAAGTCTTCGTCACGGAAGCATTTTGCAATTTGATAATATCTTTCGATTCCGCCTACCATTAATAATTGTTTAAATATTTGCGGAGATTGCGGGAGAGCAAAGAATTTGCCCGGCTGAACTCTTGACGGTACAAGGTAATCTCTTGCACCTTCCGGAGTTGTTTTAATTAATATAGGAGTTTCTACTTCCAGAAAATCCTGATTATTCAAATAGTTTCTTACTGCCTGAACAATATTATGTCTGGTTTTCAGGTTGTTTAACATTTTTTCGTTTCTTATATCAAGATAACGATATTTTAGTCTGATATCTTCTGAAACGTTATCATCTCCAAGAACAAAAGGTAAAACTTTTGATTCGGAAAGAATTTCTACACTCTCAGGATACATTTCAACCTGACCCGTAGCATATTTTTCGTTATAAGTTTCTTCAGGACGTCTTGTAACTTTACCCTTAACAGTGATTACATATTCGCTTCTAACTTTTTCGAAAACTTTATGTACGTCAGGGTTAATCTGAGGGTTTGCTACAAGCTGGAAAAATCCGCTTCTGTCACGGAGTTCTATAAATAATATCCCGCCAAGGTCTCTGACTGTTGATACCCAGCCGGATAAAGTTACTTCTTCGTTAATATTGCTAAGGTTTAATTCTCCGCAATTATTTGATTTCATTCTGGTTTTCAATTTCTTTCATCTCCCTATAAAAAAACTATTTTGCCTTAAAATCGTAACAAAAACAGGGGTAAATGTAAATGGGGGTAAATATAAACAGGGGTAAATATAAACAGGGGGGGGAAATATTTTGGGGTAAATGTACCGGCACAAAGTATGGGCGAAAGCTGTAGAAAATTGTAAATCCGTTTGACGTTAGATTGACAAATACCGGAAAATAGTAAATAATATAACTATAGGGGGAAGCCCTAAAGAAATCTGACTTCCTTAGGACTTCATTAGTACCCCCTGGTTACAGTTTAAATGCTATTACTAGTACGGATAATGCCAGTAATAGCATTATTATTTTACTAACCATTTTATCACCTCCCTCCTGACATTTTCTCTAGTGCTTGTGTGTCAGGGGTTGTGAGGGGGATTCCCCAATTTTTATTATACAATAATTTTAATATATTTTCTGATACATGTGTATTATATTTATGTTAAACTGTCATTATGTTCTATTTTGATACCTTATTCGGAAAAAGAATTTTAAGAAGTGACTATTTGGAGGGAGTTAATCACTTCTTCACGACTCGTGACGGATTTGATTTTGATAAAATGAGTGCCAAAAGGCTTATCACACCAAATCAAACTCATAGTGCCAATGTTCAGGTTATAGATAAAAGAAAGGATTACTCTGAGACTGACGGGTTAATTCTTTCTAACCCGGGGGATGCCGTTTATTTAAGGTTTGCTGATTGTACTCCTTTGATGTTTTATGATACTCAAAAGCATGTGGGGGCGGTTTCTCATGCAGGCTGGAGAGGTACTGCTGCTAAAATCGGAGTTATAACGGTTAAAAAAATGCAGGAATCCTTTGGAAGTAAGCTGCAAGACATTACTGCGCTTATTGGTCCTGCTATTTCTATCTGCTGTTATGAAGTTGGTGATGATGTGAAGGAAAAACTTCTTTCAACTGTTTCTGATACTACCGGTTTATTTGACGGAAACAAGGTCGATTTAAAAAAGATAAATTCCAGACAGCTTGAAGAAACAGGTATCAAAAAGATTGATACCTGTCCTTATTGCACTGTATGTGATAATGATATGTTCTTTTCCTATAGAAAGGAAAACGGAACGACGGATCGTCACTATGCTTTTATGATGCTATAGCAGCCTGCTTTTGAGCGGCAGCTTTTGCTTTTCTTTTCTTATCCAGTTTGTTAGTAATATAAATATTTAAGTTTGGAATACCCAGACCGAGGACTAAGCCTGAGAATAAGTATCCCGCAAGCTGAGCTTTATTAAGAACATTTAATTTTTTTCTTGCTGCTTTCTTAACTTCAGGGGATAGTTTATCTAAGTCTTTCAGCATTTCTTTGAAAGATTTAGCAACCGTTTTCCCGCCTTCTTCCTTAATTGTTGAAATGTTATTTTTAGCTAATGTTTCAATCAAAACTTCATCTCTGGTTTTTAAAGTAGCATTGAAAATACGTTTGATACCCTTTTTATCTTTGTCGGCTTGTCTAAAATTAAGCACTTCTTTATTAAGCCCGTTTGCAGTACATTTGTTAACAAAATCACCTAATACAAGCCAGCTTAAGAATCCGAGAGTATCTTTTGTGAGTGATTCACGGAGTTCATCTTTATCCCTTGCAGACATAAGTCTTGAAATAATTGTAAGCCCGTAGACACCTTTCAATTGACTGATTGTAGGCCAGAAACCTTTAAATGCCATTTTATCCATAAAACCTCTTAGTCCTGTGCCAAGTGTAGCAAGTACCATTCCAAAGAAAGCTGCGGAGCTTAGGCATTTTAACCCGAAGAATCCTGCGCTCTTGTCTTTGCTTCTTCCTTCAACTCCGACAAAACCATCAGATCCGGTTTTAAGTTTACTTATGTACATATTTATCGGCTGAACGGATAAACCTACTGCAGAACCGATTAAGAATCCGCCCAGAGCTTTTGTTTTCATAAATTTAGTCAGAGACTTAATGTATGCATTTTCTTGTACGCTTTTTCCGGATTTAATTTGTTCTTCAAAAGCTTTTTGGATTTTTTCTTTATTAAAATTATCAGATACTTTGAAAATGTCATTTAATAATGTTTCAAGGTTTGTGTGGCTTGAAATTTTTTTATCTCCGGATTCAAGAATATACTGTACCTGAGCACCTGTGTCCTGAGTAATTATATTAGAAATCAGGTTCCTTGAATTTGGAGTTTTAATTTCTGTCCAAACGTCAAATTTTGGTCTTTTACGAGTTCCAAATAAGGTTTTCTTTTCTTGAGCCTGAGTTTCGTTAATTGCTTTATCAAAGATTTCTGCAGCTTTATTAATTGTTGATTCTGAAAGCTTAACATACCCATCTTTATCAGCATTTTTTGCTGTAGGATTATAAGCCTTAACATTGCTGAGAGTTTCTTTCAGATAATCTAACTGGCTTTTTCCGTTTTTTAGCTGATTGGCTTTGTTTTCAGCTAGAATATTAAGAGTTTCCGGTGCTGCATAGATATTATTAACTTTTGCACCGTAGTTTTTCTTGAATCCCATTAATGCTGCAGCCAGACCGCCTGCAGCCATCCCGTATACACCGATTAAAGAATCGTTAACTGTGCCCATTGCTTCACGGCGCATTGTTTCAAACCCTGCAAGAGGGCCTCTGCCAATCATGTCACTTGCGGTTCTCGGAGTAACCATAAAACATAGGTCAACGCCGTTAGCTCCTACAGCCTGATTGGTAGCCAAATATCTTAAGAAAGAATCACCTGCACCTTTAAATTGAGGTAGGTCTTTTTGTTGAATATTGTTATTTTGTTGTTGTTGAATTGCTTGTACTTTCATTGTCTTACCTTTAAATCAATAATCCCGTCGTTATTTTATGATGCTTGCCCGTAAACCTCTTTCTAGGTTGTTATTCCAGCAGAAGTTTTCGCGGTATTTGTTTTCGACGACGATTCTTTGGCTAGTTCTAAAGCTTCGGCATGCTTTTTCTTTGTATTATTCCTTGTGAATATCGGAATAATTAATCCAAGTAGTATTAATGATACACCCAAGTTAACTGCTTGGCAAGCAGACCTTAAGTTGACACCTTTTTTTATTTCCTGTTCTATAATTTTTTTCTTGTCAGCAGTAATTTCTAAACCTTTATCCTTTAGTTCTTGTGCGGTTTTACTTACTATTTCGTCAGAAGATTTTATATTAATATCTTTTACCCAGTGCCAGAATTTTCTTAAAACGTTTGCATTTTTATCAAGATCTTTTGTTTCATTTAAAAGAGTAATTCCTGTTTTCTTTTGAATAATGGTGGCTGCAGCTTTTGCGGCATAATCTCCTAGGAAGTAAAGGCTTGCAAATGTTGCAATATCTCTTACGGTAGCTTCTGCAAGTTCATTCTTATCATCAGCAGCAGCCATACGTGAAGCAAATGTTGCTGTTGAAATAATTCTTGCCTGATCCATTGTCGGGAACATTCCTTTAAATTCAAACATATTCCAGCTTGGCACTTTCATCATTGAAAGCAGAGAGACACCAAGCATTGAGGAAATTGAGATAAATTTTTGTTTTAGTAAACCTTCTGTAGCTTTTTCATCTACGACAGCATCTTTTTTCCCGAAATCATCGTAAATAGGGGCACCTTTTACGCCGGAGAGTTTTCCTGTAATCCATCTGTTGATATATTGCATTGAAATTGCAAGAGGAAGAACTATAGCAAGTCCCAGCGCACTTTTTGTTTTGACCAATCTTTTGCTCTTTCTGGCGAATTCGCTCATCTTTACGCTCTTATCAGCCTTCTGGAATTCTCTAAAGAATTTAACGGAATCTTCAAGCAGACTGTTCACTGTAGATGCTTTGACATCTCCCTTAGAGCCTTTAACTTTGATATTTTCTGCAATATGAGTCTTTTCAACGATTTCGGCAGATATCTCTTTAATGCTTTTTTTCAGTTCTTTACTTGTTTTGTCGGATTGTGTAAGTTCTTTTAATTTATTTGAATAGTGCTCCAGCTCTTTATCCGTAAGAATATCATTGAACATAACTGAATGCTTTTTACCATCGCAGCCTTGAGTATTTCCTAATAATTGTTTTAGTGAATCCTTAATTTTATCCGGGCTGTTTGAGGTTTCATAGTATTCTGCAGCCTGCTTTATTAAACTGCTGTCAGCCCAGCAGCCGGACATATTGGTGTTTTTAGGCATTATAAATTTATTTATCGCTTTCGCAACACCCATTGTTATAAAACTTGGGATAAGGCAGTTTACAATAAGCCCTGATGATTCACGTCTGAAAGCTTCAAATCCCGCAAACCAGTTTGTCATTGATTCTACAAAAGTTCTCGGAAGGATTGCTGAGAGCATATCTACTACAGCTACATTAATCATAGGGTTCTTTTCGCAAGCCTGTATACCTTGAATTGCAAGCGAAAGCACACCGCCACCGCTTTTAAAGCTGGGATCATTTATATTTCGGCGGTTTGTGTATGTGTTATTCAGGTTTTTGTCTTCTACACCAATTTTGCTAATCATACACATATCTTCTAATGTAATACTTAGATTATATCAACTTAGATATATATTTAAAAGCAGAGCAAAATTAAAATTGCCTGTATATGGAGAAATGTAAAGGAAATATTAAGAAGAAATTTTGAATGTTTTTTTCGTATAAGGATACTTTTATTGAAAATTTATAATACCAAATAAAAACTCCATGTGCAGCATTAATAACTCTTTCTAAAAACGGTAAAATCTCCGGCATGGTTAATTGTAAATTTTTGTAAAGATTTGTTTGCGGTGTAAAAATCTCTGCCACTATACTTTACACTCGAATCGTGTTATCATGAGGAAAAGTGTTTGTTATTTTTGAAGAGGATGACTGGATGAAAATTCTTATTTCCAATGACGACGGAATTTTGGCTAATGGTATCCGTGCGTTAATTGAAGCATTAGCCCCATGCCATGATGTTTATGTTGTAGCACCTGACAGAGAAAGAAGTGCTGCCGGACATTCATTAACTTTACATACACCGCTTCGGGTTGAAGAAGTTGATCCTAAATACGGTGCAAAGCGCTGCTGGATGACTACAGGAACTCCCGGCGATTGTGTGAAGCTTGCTATTAATGCGATTTTGGCTCCTGAAGAAAAACCGGATTTAGTTATCTCAGGCATTAACCACGGGCCAAATTTAGGTGCTGACATTTTGTATTCAGGTACTGTAAGCTGTGCAATGGAAGGAGCTATGATGGGATATCCCAGTATTGCGACTTCTCTTGCAAGTATGAGAAATGAGTATGAAGATTTCAAATTTACGGCAGAATTTATTGCTGAACTTTTAAACAGACTGGACAGATATGAAATTCCTCCAAAGACTATTTTAAATATTAATGTTCCAGGTTTGGAGAAAGATGACATTGCAGGTATTGCCGTAACTGAACTCGGAAGCCGTATGTTTACTGATGCGTATGAAAAAAGAGTTGACCCGAGAGGAAAGGTTTACTATTGGATGGCAGGTGAATTAATTAATGAACCGGAAGATGCATCTACAGATATTGCTGCCGTAAGAAATAATAAAATTTCTATTACTCCGGTTACTTACGAAATGACCAGAGTAAATATCATGAACGAACTTGAAAGAAATCTTTGCAGTGAAGAATTTTGTCATTGGTTCTAAAGACTAGTTATATAGTTTAATAAATTAAAACGGTATTTCGCCTTTTATGGTGATTTACCGTTTTAGTTTCAATGTAACTATATAGGTATGAAAATGTACCAATTTTTTAAAATTTTGAATAGAAAAATAAATAAGTATGATAAGCTGACTTCAAATCCGTTTACCATTCCTCAGCCGATTACTCTTATTTGGGTTGAAGACAATGAAAAAGAGAATAAAGATACTAGGCAGCTGTAAGTCCCAGAGCTGATGCTGTTTGCATTAGCTGATCATATTCTTTTTGAACTTTTTTCGGAAGTTTTTCTTTTACGTTGCCATTTTTGTCAAGAATATTGTTTTCAGTGATCCAGGTATTAAGCTGTTCCGCAAATGCTTGTAAACTAGCCGTATCTCCGACCATCAAACTTTTAACAGTCTGTTCATTTTCTTTTGACTGCTTTTTATTTTCGATAGTTACGGCTTCGCTTTTGGTCAGACCGATTGCTTCAGATAGTTTGTCAGCTCCAAACATACCCAATGAGCCTCCAAGGAAGCTTGTTATTGCGCCTATTGCTCCGCCTATGACAGTTCCGGCCCCGGGAATAAATGATCCTATTGCGGCACCTGCAGCGGCTCCTGCAATCCATCCGCCGGTGTTCAGAAGAGTTTTCCCTATAGATTTTCCTGTTTGTTTAACACCTGTGCCTGCAGATTCTTTGAAAGCAGGAATAATATTCATTAATTCCATCCCGAGTCCAAAGATTAACATCATTTTCCCGCCCTGAGATTTCCAGGCCCGATGGAGCCCGGGAGTTTTTGTTGCTATTTTCCCCAGACCGCCTTTATAATACTGCTTAGATAAAAGATTAAATTCTTTTAAAAGATTTTCAGCCATTTCACCCGTCATACCGGATCTTTTAGCTATTCCGATCTGTCCTTTAAGAAGCTGGGCTCTTGTGGCGACGGCAATATCTTTTGAGGTGCACATCTTATTGAGATAGGCTGTATCGATTTCAATTAATTTATTTAAACTTCTGCGTGCAGCCCGATCTTCACATTTGGATAAATACAAGCCGGAATTGTTTTTATAAGCATGAACAGCGCCAATTCCTCCAAACCCTATTGTTAAAGGATTGAATATATTTTCCTTGATATTTCCTATTTCTCCGTTTTCTTGGAGCGTTAAAATATCAAGAGACTTTTTAATATCAGATTGTGTGATACTTAATTCAGTCATAATATCCTTATAATTCCCCTATATATTTATAAAGAAATTTAAGGATAAAAAATTGCTTTTTTTAATAAGTTTTGTTACAATCTTGCATTTTTAGGAACTACCGTAACACCGCCTTCTGATACATAGAAGCCTCGTCTCAAGTCGTCTTCGCGGTTAACCCCTATTTTTGTATAAGGAGGTACTTCTACATTTTTATCAATAATAGCTTTTCTGATTTCAGAATATCTTCCGATATTGACGTTTTCCATAAGAATACTGTCTGTAACTTGAGAATAACTGTTAATTTTTACCTTAGGCGAAAGTACACATCTTGAAAGCATACCTCCTGAAACAATACAGCCTTCTGAAACCATTGAATTTGTTGCCATACCGACTCTATCTCCTTCCTGCCAGATGAATTTTGCAGGCGGGTAGTTGTAATTAAAAGTTCTTATCGGCCAATCTTTGGAATAAAGGTTTAATTCAGGTTCATAGTCAAGCAGATCCATATTTGCCTGCCAGTATGCATCAATACATCCTACATCTCTCCAGTAGCCTTTTTCTTTCGGGGTCATTCCCTCAAATTCGTTTTCTGCAAAGTTGTATATATAAACCTTTTTGCCCTGTTCAAGCAGCATTGGTATAACATTTTTACCGAAGTCGTGATTTGAAGCTCCTATTTTAGAATCTTCTTCTAATGCGTTTACAAGAACTTCTTTGTCAAAGATATAATTTCCCATAGATGCCAGACACATTTTGGGATTATTAGGCATTGCTTTCGGTGCCGTTTGCGGTTTTTCTACAAATCCTGTAAGCCTCCAGTCCTCATCAACTTCAATAATACCAAACTCTCCCGCTTGTTCTATCGGAATCGGAATTGCAGAAATAGTGAGGTCCGCATTATTATTTTTGTGATACTTAAGCATCTGCCAGACATCCATTTTATAAATATGATCCCCGCCGAATACGCAGACGTAATCAGGGTCTTCGTCATGGATGTGAAAAATATTCTGGTATACTGCATCGGCAGTCCCTTTATACCAGCTTCCGCCGGTTCTCATTTGAGCCGGAACAAGGTCTACATATTGATTTAAAAACGGGGACAACGTCCATCCTCGGGTTATATGCTTATTTAATGAGTCGGATTTGTACTGGGTTAAAACTTTTATTTTATAAAACCCGGAGTTTATAAAATTATTGAGTACAAAATCAATAATTCTGTATCTTCCGCCAAACGGAACGGCAGGTTTAGCTCTTTCCTGTGTTAGCGGAAACAGCCTCTTGCCTTCACCTCCGGCAAGAATCATCACCAAAGCATCATCTACTGACATATAACCTCCTAATTTATATTTTAATTTTAACAAAATTTTTTGTTAATTGCAAAGCTTGAAAGAGAGCGACGTTAAAGTTATAATTTTTTTATGAGTAAGATAAGGAAGCTTTATTATTTTGATAAAAAAGGAACTCAGGAAATGATTTCTTTCCTGAATAACAGTGCTAATGATACTTATATTAACCACATAATGTTTAATCCTTTTATTCCGCTTCATCATCTTTTACCCCTCAGATTCAAATTTTTACCGGAGTCTTACGTATTGAAAGATAAAAAGAATATAAAAGGACTAATTACGGCAGCACCGTCCAGATGCAGACAAAAGAAAGTTGAAATACAAAAATTACTTTTTGAAGAAAATAGATATGATGTGGCATCGGAATTGGTTCAGTTTGCAGTGTCAAAATATAAAGCGATGGGTGCCTTTTCCGTTCTTGTAAAAGTAGACGATTACCTTCCGGATTTGTTGACAATGTTTGTTTCAAAATGCGGATTCAGCCAAATGTCTTATGAAAAGTTATGGCGGGTAGAACATTTTCCGGAGGCTGATTATGACAAAAAGGAATTTCGTCCGTTTAGAAATTCTGACGCGCAAGTTGCGGCAAGTCTTTATAATGAATCATTGCTGCCCCACTTTAGACCTCTTTTGGGTAAAGAAGCCGGAGAATTTAGGGAAAGTTTGTTTAAGGGGCTCTCTTACTACAGTGAATATAAATATGTTGTAGAAGATAGAAAGACTAAAAATATAACAGGCTGTGTAATAATTCAGACTTCGGATAACGAAAATTATATAGTGGAAGTTATTCAGTCTTCCTGGATTGATTTGGATATTAATTCTATTCTGGCGTTTGCTTTTGATCAAATCAAAAAACGGAAGAAAAAGTTCGGACTTTTTGTCCGCTCTAAAAAATATACAAATTTTGGTGAAAAATATGAACAGCAATTCTTGCAAGACGGATTTAAGTGTGTGCAAAACCAAATAGTTTTAACTAATTCATCCGCAAAAGCACTAAGAGAACCGGTCTCTACCGGAAGGTTTACCGTGTTAAGCGATTTTTGCCCGTCTAATGCTATGCCGACATAGATTTTGTAAAGAATTGTAAAAGTTGAATAAAAAACTCTAAAGTTTTTGACAAAAATGCCGATAACCTTATTACAAGAAATAGGGACTAAAGGATATGGCAGAAGCGTTCAACTTAAATACA
>CALVCR010000128.1 GCA_944326125.1 Candidatus Gastranaerophilales bacterium
ATCTTTATATTTACCCCCAGACAAATTTTGAGCTTATAAAAAAACATATTCTTGAAATGAGACCGGATTTAGTTATTGTAGACAGTATTCAGGCTATTTATACTTCTATGATACAGAGTTCTGCAGGAAGTGTCTCTCAGATAAGAGAATGCTGCAATGAGCTGATGTCGCTTGCTAAAACTAATAATATTTCTGTTATTGTAATCGGGCATGTTACGAAAGAAGGTAATATTGCAGGGCCTAAAGTCCTTGAACATATGGTTGATGCTGTTATCCAGTTTGAGGGCGATAAGTATAAAACTTACAGAATTTTGCGCTCAATTAAAAACAGGTTCGGGAATACTTCCGAGGTGGGAATTTTTGAGATGGGTGCAAGAGGGCTGAGCGAAGTTATTAACCCGAGCGAACTTTTCTTAAAAGAATATAACCAGACTCAAACTCCGGGCAGTACTATTATTGTAACGAGCGAAGGCACAAGACCTCTTCTGGTTGAGATTCAGGCTCTGGTCGGAACAACTCCATACCCTGCCCCGAGAAGAGTTTCTAACGGGGTTGACTTAAGCAGGGTTCTGCAAATATTAGCAGTGCTGGAAAAAAGAATCGGACTTAATCTTTCAAAGCAGGATGTGTATGTAAATGTAATTGGCGGAATTGATGTTTCAGAGCCGGCTGCGGATTTAGGAATCGCACTTGCTATTATTACCTGCGTAAGGGATGTTGTGTTTGATTCCCATACTGCAATCGTGGGTGAGATTGGTCTTTCCGGAGAAATCAGGGCTGTTAATCATATTGATAAAAGAATTAATGAGGCTCAAAAGCTGGGCTTTAAAAAGATAATTATACCTTATTCAAACGAAGTTTCGGAAGATATAAAAGGTATTGAGGTTATTAAGGTTAAAAAGATTGTAGACGCTATTTTTAAGGCGGTCTCAAAATGATTATAGATTCACATGTGCATATCGGAAATTCTTCTGATTGGGGGAATTTTTCTCCTGAGTATTTAATGAGTATTATTGAAGATGTTGACTATGCTGTTTGTTCAAATCTAAACGGAATTGACTCGCCGGCTTCTTTATTCAAGGATGAAACCGAATGTAATCTTGAAATGCTGGAAGCTGCTAAAAAGTATTCTAAACTAAAGCTTCTTGCTGTTTGCCAGCCTAATATGACGGATAACAGCAGTGCTTTAAGAACGCTGCTGGAGAATTATTCCGAATTTATCGGGTTAAAAATTCATCCGGAGTATATGAGACTTCCGGCAGACAGTGATAAATATAATAAGTACCTTGAACTTGCGCGGGAGTTTAAAAAGCCGTGTTTATACCATTCAGGGCATATTAAATCAAGATTTTCATCTCCTGTTTTAATTTATAAAAAAGCACAGGAATTTCCGGATGTTCCGATAATTCTCGGACATCTTTCCACAGGACCGAGGGAGTGCCATATTCAGGCAATTGAACTCCTTCTTGATTCTATTGAAAATGAAAGAGCAAACCTGTACACGGATGTTTCCTGGATAGATTTTGCTTACGAAAGAATTAATTACACTATGGAAGATACCCTTATGCTTATAGAGAGTTTACGGAATACTAAAAAGGGGGATCAGACATATAGAATCTTATGGGGAGCTGATGCGCCCGTAGGAGCGTTTAATCATACAAGAGAGAGTTATTCTAAGAATCTTGATATATTTAAACAGAGAGTTTGGGAAAGGTTCAAAGATGAGACTCTCCTGGAAAATCTATTATCCGGAAATGCAAGAAGACTTTACGGGTTCTGATTTTTCTTTTCCTGCTGCATTTTTTCAAACTCTTCCATTCCGACTTTCCAGCTGTCTTTGTATTCAAAATCTCTGGTTGCGATTTCTTCCGGAATACCGGCATGGTGAATACTCGGGATTAAGAATGATTCCGGCATCTCAACCGGTGCATCAAGTCCGTCGTCAGAATCCTGACAAATAAATATTAATTCTCCGTTCGGAGCTGTTTTGTACCCTACAATTGTTATTTCATGTCCTGCGAGTTTGTTATCGTTTTCCGGATCAGGCCATGTGTATCCGATAATTACGTTATAGCCCATATGCAGGGTATCAAGAAGTTCTTTCTTGATTGTATCAAAGTCTTTTTCATAGCCTTTCAGTCTTCCGTTTTCGTCAACAGTTTGATAGATGACTGAAATTGTATTTTTGTTTTCCATAACGGATTCTACATAAGTCTTTTCAAACTCAATTAGGCCGCCGTTTTCTTCTGTCCAGGCATTAGGCTCTCTTCTGTCTGTGAGAGAATCATAAGTCTGTTGAGAGCCAAGCTGCATCATTGTTGACTGCATAAGTACATCAATTATTGAGCGTTCTCCTTTGTCTCTGTGATTATTCTGGATCCTTGCCCTTATAATAGCATTTTCATCAGGTTTTAAAAGGATAACAGCCTTATTAAAATCTACTATTTCATGCGGGGTTTTAAATTTATTCAAAAGCCAGACCGCATCAAGAGTCTTTTCTGACAGGCTGTCCATATCAATAACTTTATACGCTTCGTTTTTCGGAGAGGTCAAACCTTCTACTATACGGAAAAATTCTGCAGGATTTTTTGTTGCAAGATCAAATTCAATACTTGCTGTAGGACAGGTTCCTGTATGCATTTCATCCAGAGCTTGACTTGTCTCTTTAATCTCGTTCATGTTTTCGGATAAGTTTGTAATTAATCCGATTACAGGCAGCTTGTATTCTTTCGGAATATCTTCGCAGGTTTGTGTAATAACGTAAGGGTTATTAATTATATCAAGACATTCCTGTACAATGGTTCTGCCGTCCAGACCCGGATCTCTTTCTTCTTTCAGGATTTTGTGTAAATTATCTAAAACAGAGCTTTTGTCGTCAGAATTATTTTTAAGCAAAATACCGGATTTGAGGGCATAATCAAGCTTCTTTCTGTATCCTGAACTCAATTCTTTGGAGATTTCTTTATATTTTTTCTTTTCATCACTTGTAACCAGCTGTGTTCTAACGGTTAGAGTATCGTGATAGCCTTCCGCTCTAAAAGTAGGCGCCTGCATTTGTTTTGGTGCAGATGCGGAAGGGAAAGGAGCGGTTTGGATTTTGTCTGCCGTGCCGCTCGTTTGATAAACCTTTACATTTTGAAAATTTACACTAACCATATATATATAAAAACATTTTATTTTACTAATTTGCTTTGATGTGAACTTTTGTAAAGGTTTTATCTAAGTCTTTGGAACTTCCTCTTCTGTATATTGTAAGTAAGGACTTTATAACCCTTGGAATTTATTTTGATACGGATGGCATTGTCAATATCCGTTCTTAAGATTTTAGAAGGCTTAAGAGTCTCAAGTGTGTAAAGGTTCGGGTGTCCGAATTTATTTTCTCCGACCGAAATTACCGAATAATCAGGAGAAAATTTTCTCATTAATTCTTTATTTATGCCGCCTGCCGCGCCATGGTGAGGAACTTTAAGCACGGTTACTTTACCTGATATATCATTATGCTTTAAAATTTCTTCAGCGCTTGCATCTCCGGTAAACAGCATGCGAAAATCATTGAACTCCAACATTGTTAAGATGGAATCGTCATTATCATGTCCGCTGCCTGCTGTTCCGGAGTAATTTATAACTTTGAGTCCTGAATTATTATAGACATATTCTCCGTTTTTAACTTCAAGCAGCTTTGTATTAGTGCTTTTAGCAGTCTCATAAATTTGTTTTGCCGCATTAGAGTTATGGCTGAGCGTGTTTACGTATATTCTGGAAACATTTACTCCTTCCATAAGAGAGACCGCCCCGCCGCAATGGTCGTTGTCAAAGTGGGTAACGATTATAGAATCAATATTCTTTATACCTCTGTCCTTTAGATACTTAAGTACAATTATTTCTGCCTGAGACTTTCCACCTCTGTAGCCGCTTCTGGCTGTATCTATCATTAAATATTTATTATCGGGTGTTTTAATTAAGAAACAGTCTGCGTTTCCGACATCAAAAGCCGTTATTTCCAATTCCTGATTTTTCACCGGTATTAGCGACAAGGAGAGAATTATAACAAGAATAGGAAGAATGACTTTTAAAATCCGCTTCTCTTTAAACTCCTTATAGAAAAGTCCTGTTATAGATAACAAAATTCCGTAATAAATAAGTATTTGGAATACTGAAGGATGGGTGGTTTGTAAGGCCGCGTGCGGAAGTTTACCCCAGAAGTCTGAAATATTAACAAGAAGAGTAATCAACGGGTTTAGAATAAAATCAAAGGTTTTGCATACAAGATTTGATATAAGCGGCAGTCCTGCCAGAAGAGAGCTTATAAAACCTCCAAAACTCACTACCATAAGAATCGGAACACTCATTATATTTGCAAACACAGAATAAAGACTTATGTTATTGAAATAAAATATTTGAACAGGAATTACCCAGAGCTGTGCAATAACAGGAATACTGATAGTTCCTGCTATAAAATCCGCAAAACGATTTTTAAACCGGATAATTACGGGTGCCATAATAAGAATACCAAAAGTTACGATAAAAGAAAGCTGGAAGCCGACATCATTTATATAAAGAGGATTATATAAAAGCATTAACAGCGCGACGAAAGAGAGCAGGGATATGCTGTGAGCATCTCTGTCAATGAGTTTCCCTATAAGTACAAAGATTAACATGCAAGCCGCTCTTATAACCGAAGCTCCCAAACCTGTCATCAGGGAGTAGATTAAAACCGTAAGAATTCCTAACGAGACCTTAAGCTTAAAATTTACTCCGAATAAAGACATTAAGAAATAGAAAAATGAGTAAATAAAAGCAACATTCATTCCGGAAGCCGCAAGAATATGCAAAAGACCTGAATTTATAAAAGATTGTTTGATATTTTGAGGCGGAGAAACCGCATCATCTCCGAATACAATACCGCCTAATATTTCAAGGTTAGGAGATTTAAGATAATTTGAGTGGATATCTATAATCTTCTCCCTGTAGTCATTTACCCCCTGCATAAATCTTTGGAGTTTAGAAGGTTCCGTATCTAAAATTTTGAAGCTTTTAGCATAAAAGACCGAGTATGTTCCATGGTTTCTTAAATAGTTTCCGTAATCAAACTGTGACGGATTTCCGGCTTTAAACGGAGTAGAAAGTCTGCCTTCCAGAATACAGGAATTATATAGTTTTAATCCCTCATAAGATATCGGCTTTGTTAAATCCGGATTATAGGTTACAAGAGTCTGTTCATTCTTAAACTCTTTCTTCACCGAGCCGAATTCAATACTTTTCACATTGAAGAAAAACTTAGGTTTATTTTCCGTAAATCCTTGAGGAATTGAGACGATTGTACCTGTGATTTTCGAATTTACAGGCGCTAAGTTTAATAATTCATCGGTATCTTTAAGTCTGCAAACGGTATTTACTGCACCAAGATAGAAAATTAAAGTCCAGACTGCAATATATTTAATCGGAAAAAGATTCCGGATCACTGCAACAATTGCCAGAATTGTTATAACAGAGGTAAAGAAGAGCAAATGTCCGCTCAATACTGAATACAGAGCCAGAATATAAATTCCGGCAGTCAGAAGCATTAAAAGATTTTTGCTCTGGCATAGAGCAGCACACATCCTTCTTACCAACAGTCAGAATCCTTATCTGTTTTTACCTTCAGCTACTATATATTCTTTTTCAATTCCCTGTGCATCAAGAATAAAGTCGCATAATTCTCTTACGGCCCCTCTTCCGCCGTTAATTGAGGATTGGAAGTTGCAAATTTCTTTAACTTCTTTTACCGCATCATTAGGGCAGCAAGCAAGTCCTACTTTTTCCAGAATGCAGACATCAGGAAGATCATCGCCCATGTAGGATACATTTTCAAAAGTAAGGTCGTATTTTTTCATAATTTCTTCAAGAGCAGGAAGTTTGTACTTTTGTCCCTGATAAATCTCTGTAATATTAAGGTTTTCAGCTCTGTGTCTTACAGTACCGTTATTTCTTGCCGTAATTATGGCGGTAATAAAACCGGAATGATTCATTCTTACGAGTCCGTGACCGTCTTTTACGTTGAAAGTCTTGTATTCAACTCCGTTTTCATCATAAGTAACGCTTCCGTCAGTCATAACTCCGTCTACATCAAATGCAAGAAGTTTAATCTTTTTAGCTGCTTCTAAAGCACTTTCTTTATTTACTGTCATAATATTTCCCCCATACTCTCTAACCTGACTATAAAATAATTATATTATAAATTTCATATGAAAGGTTGATTTATTTTCAAAAAATGTAAAGGATTTTAAACTTAGTCCGTTATTAAATATGGATATAAGGAAAATACATGCTTCAACTGTTACCCCAAAGCGAAATACTAACCCTTGACAGCACAGATCCCGGCGAAGCTGTTGAATACATCGGCTCATATATTGAGAAATATCACTGTGAAAATCTGAATGTTGATATTTCATATATGAATGTTCTTGATGCCTGTATGGTTTCAACCGTATGTTCCGCAAAACACTATATAAAATATCCGCATGGTAAAATTAACTGGAAAATTTCTTCTGAAATAATAAGAGAGTTCAATAGAGATTTGGAACTCGGAAATAGCGGTTATATATTATAAAACTTCTATAATTTCTCTTATTTCAGGATTTTCTACATGTCTGAGGGCTTCATCCTTGGAGTCTCTGGTTAGTTCCCCTTTTTCCTTAAGAATTGTAAGAACTTTTAATACAAGAGTCGGATTGCTGCTGTCTAAAAGAGTTTTAAGTTCTTCTATTTCGTTAACAAAATCCAGTGCAAAGAACACAAAGTCGCTTTCTTCAAACAGTTCATCGTATAAAAGGCTGTCTAATTTTTTAGTATTTAGTTTTGAAAGTAAAGAGTTAATCTCTTTAATATCTTCTTTTGTGTTTCTGTCACAATCAAACAAATATTCATCATTTGAGACTAATTCTTGGAATTTATCCTTTGCCATTCTTAAAAGTACTGCAGAAGAGCTTGTAAGCGGTGCTTTTATCAGGTTTTCAAAAATATTATATAAACCGTAATTTATAACGGATGAAGGCGGAATAATTTCCGGAATGGCATTGATTATATGGCAAAGGACTAATAAAGCGCTTTCTTCATCCTGTTCTATGAGTTCTTCCAGCGGAATTAAAAACGGTATTTCGCTGGCAATATTTTCTGACAATGAAGATTTTTTCATAACCTCCAGAATCTTGGCTATAGAGTCTTTTGCCTGATAATTTACCAGAAATTTAACCGCTTCAAACTTGGTAAAATCATCATCAGACTCAAGTCTTTTTATAGCTTCATTTTTTGACTCGTTATCATTCAGAATGGAGAGTACCTCAATAGAATTAATAGCAAGCGGTTCAAATCTAGAAAGAGCCGTTTGTCTCAACAGCGGAAGTATATCTTCCAAAAGCTCTTTGCTTACAAAAGAGAAGTACTTCGCTGCATAGGCTTTATTTGAATCATTTCCGTTAATATAAATTTCTTTAATTGTAGGCAGCAGCTCATCTCCGCTGAATGTATGGAGTACTTCAGCTATCATAGTGTCATATGAAGGTGAATAATAATCAAAGAATTCTAACAGGTTAAGGTAATTATCCTTATTGCAGGCTCTTTGAATCCTTCTTGCGACATTATCTTTTATAAAATCAAATAAAAAATCATCCTGTTTTACAAGTGCAGAATACAACTCCTTATCAGAGTTGTTTACAAGAGATTCAGCTATGGGTTCATACTCAGAAGGGTTTTTCCCTGTGAGTTTTTTTATCAGATCCATAAAATTAATCCCGTTAATCTAAGTAGAACACAGTAACAACTTTATGATTTTCTTCAGCATACTCAACAGCTGTATGAAGTGTACGGCTGGTATGAGAAAGGAAGCAAATCAACTGATTGCAGTCGTCAATAATCTCTCTGTTGCATACTCTTGAAGCGTCAGCAAGAGTCATCATAGCTCTGTCCGCGTGTTCAACAATATTCGGAACTCCAATAAGCTGGTCTTGAACGTCAGAAGGCTGCTGTCCGATAGTTTGAGGTAAAATAACCTTAAGTTTATCAGGATTAGACTTCATTGCTCCTCTAATAGCAGCGGCATTAGTTCCGCATGAACCGCCGGAAGTAATAATAGTATTACCTTGTCTTACAAGTGCGGTAGTTAATGTTTCAATCATTTGCTGGTGAGTTATTGCAAGGTTACGGGAACCTATGATTGCGATTCTTTTCGCGGGCTGTTTAATAGTTGCCAATTCCATTGCAAGCTCATCTACAGTATCCGGAGCACTGTCAGCCACATCCATATCATCCATAGGAACCATTATTGACGGCTGTTTTTGCTCATCATCCAAAGAATCTAAAATTTCAATCATTGTACCACCTTTATCAATTGCAAATAATAATTATTTTGTGTATGCTAGTGTATGATACCACAAATTTATGCTTTTGGGAATAGGGGAATGGAAAATATCTTAGCAAATCTCAATAAAGAACAGCTTGAAGCTGCAAAAACTACTCAGGGTGCACTTTTGATTCTTGCCGGTGCAGGAAGCGGAAAAACAAGAGTTTTAACGACAAGAATAGCTTATATGATACAGCAGGGTGCTATTGCTGGAAAAATTCTAGCAGTAACATTTACCAACAAAGCTGCCCGTGAGATGAAAGAAAGGCTGGCCTCCATTCTCGGAGAAAGAGTTGTTAAATATATGTGGGTCGGAACTTTCCACAGTATATGCGGACGTATTTTAAGACAGGATATTGAAAACTACTCTTTCCAATCAGGTAAAAAACTTGATAAGAACTTTACTATTTATGATGAAACAGATTCTCTTGCAGTTATAAAGCAGGCTATCAAGAAACTTAACCTTGATGATAAAATCTATCAGCCGAAACTAATTAAAGCAGTTATATCTAATTCTAAAAACAAAATGCAGGATGCATATTCTTTTGCAACGTACGCAAGAGATTTTAAATCCCAACAGATTGCAAAAGTATATGAAGCGTATGAAAATGCTTTAAATAACAATAACGCAATTGATTTTGACG
>CALVCR010000129.1 GCA_944326125.1 Candidatus Gastranaerophilales bacterium
GAATTAGGATTATCAACGACTAAAAGAATTATCAAATAAGGGGTTAGATTGTAACGTAGTACCACTGAATGTGTACATGTTACAATCTAATCTCATATAACCCCCTAATCTCAAAACCTGAAAACCCGTACCCTGCAAGGCTTTAAACCTATTTTAACTCTTAAACCCCTCTAAAAAAGGTATTACATCATTTTGCCTATTATCCAGTTATAGCAAGGCTTTAGCTCTATTCAATTTTATCTAATTTATATAAATCAGCCTTGTTTTTTAGGGTCTTTATCAACTTATTTATATAATCCAAACCAACATAAGCCCTGTCGGGAAAAGCCTTTCTCCCGCTCTGATTTTGGAACTCTCTCAAAAGTAATAGCATAACTAATTCGTTGACAGCCTTTGTGTTGAAGTTCTTTTTTAATCCTAGTAATAATCGCACAACCACCTTATGAAGTCTTAATGCAACGGGTACATATTCCTTTTTGCACCTTAAAAGCGAAGTGTCAAAACTATATTTTCTAAAATAATCCTCCAACGCATTGTTTATTACTCCGGAGGCACTTAAGCCCTCATCCCATTGTAGCAAGGCTTTTAGCCTTTCCTCATTTTCCTTATTTATATAAATAGAAGTTTTCATGCCTGCTCGCCCCAAATCATCTCAAGTAAATACTTCCATTGATACAGTTGATGTTTCTTGCCTACCCATTTTGCACTTGTCCACCCCGAAACATCAGCAAATACAGGCTCCCTAAATATTTCAAAATACCTTTTAGCCCCATCCATTTTATAAATAAACAGCCCGACCTCACTAAACATCGGCTCACTATCTAATATTTCCAACGCTTCCACCCTGTGTATCATCGTAGTGGCAACTATAACAACGTTAAACCATTTCAAATAGCCTACTTTTAACTGTTCTGCTAGTCTTTGAAGTTCATCTCTATCACTTTTAACCTCAACCCCTATTAAACAAGGCTTTTTAGTATCAATAAATATTAAATCAGCTGTAAACCCCTTAAACCGTACCTCCTCAAGCATCGGCAAGTCTAAAAACCTCTCCTTTACTGCATCTCTAATTACCTTATCCCCTATTAATTGCTTTTTATTCTCAATAGCCTTTAAATACTTCGTTTGCCACATCTTAACCCCCTTTCATTATACTACAAAATTACTTTTTAAAATAGGCTATATGCCTATAAATAAAGGCATTTTAGCCTTACTTATTTATTTCTCACCCACTGCAAAAATTTTATAAAATCGATAAAACAGGCATGCATTTTAAAAGGGCGGAAGCCCCGTTAAGACCTAGACTTCCGCCATTTCTGTGAATTTTTATCTCCTGATTAAATGCTCATATTTATCAGAACCTACAACGGATGCAACCGCATGCACTACCTTATTAATGAATTTCTCTTTCAATTCATCCGCCGTAACCCCGCCCAGTACAAGGCTTAAAGGCATCTTTATCGCCTCAATAGCCTTAACTATAGCTTCTCTGTCCTTTGTGTTCAGGATTTTTCTTTTAAGATACATGATTGTTTGCATCCTCCAGTATCGAGCTTGTGCAATTTCTGTTTCCATTATATGTCATCCTCACTTATAAAATCATAATCTGCCATAACCTCTGTTAAATCGCCTATCAAGGCACTTTGCAGGTCATCAATAAGGTCATTAAAGGTACGAACATCTAATCCTTTATGAAGCCGTCTAAGCCCCTCACGGCGTGCAATTTCAGCTCTTAGCTTTTCACAAATTTCATAAATAATGAATTCTTTATATATAGCTTTTATGCTATGAGCCTGTAGTTGCCTTAATAAGCGCCCTAGATACTCTCGATGCGCCACTTGAGTTCTACCCTTTTTTATATATGCCTGTGCATCGCCTATAATGCGCTCAATCAGTGCAACTCTTAAGTCTGTGCCTTTTTTAACTAATTTTCTAAATTTTTCCATTGTTACCCTCTCCTAATTCCCTTTTAACTTCTCTTTGTATTACTTTTTCCACCCATTTTGATAAATTTACTGCTTTGTCTTCTTTTAACTTTTTAAGTTGTTCTACAACTTCATAGGATAGGTGAAATCCTCTAATAGTTTTGTTTGTAGCCATAAAACCTCCAAATTCTTAGTACAAGAAAAAATATAAACTTAATTAACAAAAATCTACTTTTGTTAATTAAGTTTAAAATTACAGGGGTATAAAAATATTACCTGTTTTCAATTTTGCGTGCCTTAAAACGCTTCCTAACGCGTGCAAATCCTATAACGCATGCCAGTTGTTTTGTCAATCTTTGATGCAGAATTTTTCGCAGCCTAGAGTATTATATTTTATATTCTGAAAATGTAGCGGAAACAGGTGATAGAGGGCTTCTAAAAGAAATTACAGGGAATTAGCGCAAGGGGCTGATAGAAAATCTAGTTATCTGGAGGATTTTTAGGGGTGGAAAGTTCACTTAATCCTATAAAACTTACTATAAATAAATGATTAACATTTCTTAATATTCTATTAGAATCAAAATTAAGGAATGGTGGCACATGGCGAAAAAAGAAGTTAAGACAGATTTATGGGTTTACGATTTATTAAAAGATGCAGGCATTAAACTTGACCCTCAAGGATGCTCTATAAAAGAAGTCAATGAAGCATTAAAAACAGCTTCTAAAAAAGGTACAGGAAATGTTGGTTTTCCTGAATATGTTGGCGTTGTTAAAGATTTCTTAATTGTTATAGAAGATAAATCCGATATTTCTTTCCATGAAAAACTAGACAAAACTGGTGCAATAAGCAGTGCGACAAAAGATGTTATGGAATATGCTATAAATGGCGCTCTATTCTATGGAAGACATCTTATAAAAAATACAAGTTATGAAAAGATTATTGCATTCGGTGTATCTGGTAACGCAAAAAGACACAAAATTACACCTATTTATGTAGAAGATACAGAGCCATACACAAAGCTTGAAGATGTGGAATCTTTTATATCCTTTAATGAAGATAATATTGATGATTATTACAGAAAGAACATCTTACATGAAGACACTTCTGAGAAAGACCTAAAAACTGTTCTTAAAGATGCTGCTGACCTTCACGAAGATTTAAGAGTTTACGGAAGCTTGGGAACAAGAGAAAAACCTATTGTAGTAAGCGGTATTTTGCTTGCATTAGACGAAATAGAACGAGGCAATTTTGAAATAAAATCCTTAAAAGGTGATAAAGTAAAAACTGACGGTCAAAAAATTTTTGACGCTATTGAATCAAAATTATTACGTGACCCTATTAAGCCTGAACGAAAAAGAGATAAAATATTTGCACAGTTTAATATATTTAAAACCTCGGAAATACTCAATACCATCAATCCTACATTAGAGAAAACGCCTCTAAGGTATTTTGCAGAATTTTTATATAAACATATTTACAAGACTATTAAACTAACTACGACTAGTGAAGATTATCTTGGCAGGTTCTACAGCGAATTTATGAGTTATGGCGGCGGTGACGGTCAAGAGCTAGGGATAATTCTAACCCCTAAACATATAACTGACTTATTTTGTGATTTAGCACAACTAAAAAAAGAAGATGTTGTGCTTGACCCTTGTTGTGGAACAGCAGGATTTCTTGTTGCGGCTATGCATCACATGTTAAAGCTAACTGATGATGAATCAGAAAAACGTCATATAAGACAGAAGCAGTTGCATGGAATAGAGATAGAGGACTATATGTTTACTATTGCCGTAACTAATATGATTTTAAGAGGTGATGGTAAGTCAAATATAGAAAGTGCAGATTTCTTGGCTTTTAATTCAGGTGAGCTGCAATTAAAAGGTGCAACCGTGGGGATGATAAATCCCCCTTATAGCTTGGCAAAGAAAAAGAAGAATTCTGCATTATATGAAATATGTTTTATTGAACATATGCTCGATTCTTTAACCCCTAATGCACGAGCAATAGCAATTGTTCCTCAATCTTCTGTAACTGGAAAAACAAAAGAAGAACAAGCTGTCAAGGAAAACATATTAAAGCACCATACATTAGAAGGCGTTATTACTTTAAATCCAGATACATTTTATGGTGTTGGTGTAAATCCTTGTATTACTATATTTACGGCTGGAGTACCTCATCCAAAAAATAAAGAATGTAAGTTTATTGATTTCAGAGAAGACGGTTTTAAAGTATCACCGCATATTGGTTTAATAGATACAGGGAATGCGCTAGATAAGAGACAACACTTATTAGAAGTATGGACTGGACGAATGGAAGCTCCTACTAAATTTTGTGTAAAATCTACCATTGACGCAACGGATGAATGGTTGCATGCATTCTATTATTTTAACGATGAAATACCGACTGAAGCCGATTTTGATAAAACTATTGCGGATTATTTAACCTTTGAGTTTTCAATGATTGCACAAGGCAGAAAGTATTTATTTGAGGACGAAAAAAATGGTTAAATCATTAAGTGATGTTAAGTGGAAAGAATTTGCGGTTGATGCATTGTTTGATATAAGCGGTTCTAAAACAACTCCTAAAAATAGATTAGAAAATATAGGTAATGGAAAATATCCATACGTAACTACACAAACAACGTCTAACGGGCAGGCTGGGTATTTTAATTTATACACAGAAAAAGGAAAGGTGTTAACTGTGGATAGTGCCGTTGCAGGATTTACTACTTATCAAGCAAATAATTTTTCGGCTTCAGACCACGTTGAAATTTTGACACCAAAATTTCAAATAAATAAGCATGTTGCATTATTCTTAACTGTTCAGTTTAATAAAAACAATCAGAAGAAATTTTCATATGGTTACAAAGCCTGTCAAGATAGATTGAGAAAAATGTCTATTATACTTCCAGTAAACTCAAAAGGTGAGCCAGATTATGAATTTATGGAAGAATATATAAAAGAACGAGAAGCTAAATTAAAAGAACAGTACAAGAACCATGTAAAAGCGAGAGTTGCAGAATTGACTAAAGAAATTAACCCAGCTCAAAAGTGGGATGACTTCTTTATATCAGATATTTTTACAAGCATACAAAGAGGTAAAAGGCTAACAAAAGTAAAACAGACTATTGGTAAAATTCCTTATGTTTCTTCTACTTCTTTGAATAATGGTGTAGATAATTTTATAGGGAATGACACAGGTGTTAGAATATTTCAAGATTGTTTAAGTCTTGCAAATTCAGGTAGTGTAGG
>CALVCR010000130.1 GCA_944326125.1 Candidatus Gastranaerophilales bacterium
CGTAAAGGTCTTGTAGATACAGCTCTTAAGACAGCTGACTCCGGTTACTTAACAAGACGTCTTGTTGATGTAGCTCAAGATGTTATTATCAGAGATACAGACTGCGGTACTGATAAATGCATTAATATGAAGTCTATTTGCGATGGTGACAACGTAATTGTTCCGCTTATTGACAGATTATTAGGAAGAACAGTTGCTCAGGATATTTATGATGAAGACGGTAAAACATTGTTAGTAGCTAAAAATACTACAATGGATCGTAAAGATATCAAGAAGATTGCACACTTAAATCTTCAAGAATTAAAAGTTCGTTCAGGTTTAACTTGCGGACTTGAATATGGTGTTTGCCAAAAATGTTACGGTTGGGCTCTTACAACTCAAAAACTTGTTGATGTTGGTGAAGCAATTGGTATTATTGCAGCTCAGTCAATCGGTGAACCTGGTACACAGCTTACAATGAGAACTTTCCACACAGGCGGTGCGGTTGGTGTTAAAGAAGCTACCAGGGAAGTTCATTCAAATATTGCCGGAACTGTTTCTTCAAGTATTAAAACAAGAGAATTAAGAACCAGACATGGTGATATTGTTAAAGTTTCTATCTATGAAGCTGATATTGAAGTAGCCGGCGGCAAGAAAACAGAGAAATATCACATTCCTGCTGGTGCAACAATTTTCTTTGAAGACGGGCAAAAAATTGAAAAAGATTACAAACTCGCTGAATTTAAGCCTTCTTCAAATGATTCCGGCCGTTTAACAGAAAAAGCAACAAAAGATATTAACTCTGATATGTCAGGTGAAGTTCTTTTTGAAGATTTCGTAGCTGATGAAAAGAAAGACAGACAGGGTAATATTTCAAGAACTGCTAACAAAAACGGTATTGTATGGATTATAGGCGGTGATGTTTATAACCTTCCGGGCGGTTCTAAAGTTCTTGTTTCTGATGAACAGAAAGTTAAAGCAGGGGATAAACTTGCTGAAACTCTTATGATTTCCGAACACGGCGGAGAAGTAAGATATGCTGAAGATTTAGAAGTCGAAGTTATTAAATCAGGAAAAAATAAAATTAATAAGATTGTCCACGGTAAAGAAATTACAATCGTAATTGCATCTCTTATGCCTTCAAATGCTACATTTGAACAGACCAAGAAAGAACAATTATGGACAGTTAAGAAAACTGGCGAAAAATATATCGTTAAAGCTCCTGTAGATACTACAGTGGAAAACGGTATGATTATAGCCGAGCTTATTGATGATGAATGTGCTGTTACATCCTCCGGTGAAATTAGATACGTTGACGTTGAAGTTGATGATAACCAGATAGTAACAAAACCCGGTACTATTGTATTTGTTCCGGAAGAAGTTCATCAGGTTAATAAAGACTCAAACCTCAAAATGGTTGAAAACGGTACTTTTGTTACAGCAGGTACAGAAGTTGTTAAAGACGTTTACTGCCATATTGACGGTGTTGTAGAATTTAAAGAATTCAATGAAGTTATTCATGAAGTAACAATAAGACCGGGTGAAGTTCATACTTTATCAAGTGTATCTGAACTGAAAGTCGAAGAAGGTTCTGTTGTTGAAGCCGGTACTACAATTGCTAAGGGTATCAAGGCAAAAGAAACTTCTATCGTTACTATAATGGAAATGGATTTTGATGATCTTGATATTGATGATTTAGATGAAGAAATTGATACAACATTGTCGCTTGAAGAGGATTCACTAGAAGATAAACCAATCCAAATCCTTGTGAGACCTGTTCAGCCAATGCATATTGAACAAAAAGATGTATCAATTGCTTTCAATACAACAGATGAACTTATAAACATTGTTCCTGTAACTCAATTACAATACAAGGATGGTGCCAGAGTAAGAAATCTTGACGGTGCAACTTTGACAAGAACTAGCCTTGTTCTTCAAATGCAAGGTTATCTGTCTCACTTAAAAGGGCTTGTTGAACTTGACAGTAAAGGGGAGCTCAAGATTGTCGTACTTGAAACCTTAATTGTACGTCGTGAGCTTGAAGGCAATTCTAAGTTGAACAGTTCATTGCAGACCGCTTTACTTGTTGAAAACGGTCAGGTAATTGAGCCTAAGACACCGGTTGCAAAAACGGAAGTTCTTGCTATAAATGATGGTGTTGCATCAATTAAGGGTGATGTTGCTGAGTCAAGAAGATTATTAATTAACTGTGCTAATTATGAAACAGTTATTGAAACCAAATCTAAACCATCTGTTAAGAAGGGTGATTTTATTAAGCTTGATTCAGAAGTTGCATCTTCAGGAGAAACCGCAACTGTTTCAGGTAAGATTGTTGATGTAACTCCTAAGTCTGTTACAATCAGAAACGGTCGTCCATACTTAATCAGCCCTGGTACAATGTTACAGGTAGAAGAAGGCTCTCTTGTTCTTAGAGGTGATATGCTTGCAACTCTCGTATTTGAAAGAGAAAAAACAGGCGATATCGTTCAAGGTCTTCCGAGAGTTGAAGAACTTCTTGAAGCAAGAAAACCTAAAGATTGTGCTATTTTAGCTGAATATGACGGTACAGCTGAAATTGTTATAGAAGATGATGTTCCTAGACTCTTCCTCGTTTCTGATGAAGGTACAAGAACTGAAATCAAATTTGCAATTGATGCAAGTATTGTTGTTCAAAACAAACAGAAAATTACTAAAGGTCAGCCGCTGACTAGCGGTCCTCTTAACCCGCATGATGTTATAAGACTCTGTGGTCCTGAAGTCGCTCAACAGTATCTGGTAGACGAAGTTCAACGTGTATATCGCTCACAAGGTGTTGAAATCGCAGATAAACACATTGAAATCATAGTTCGTCAGATGACTAAGAAAGTTCGTGTAGTTGATCCTGGTGATACAAATCTGTTACCTGGTGAACTTATTGAAGTTCAAGCTTTTGAAAATGAGAATAAAGCTGTTAAAGAAAACGGCGGAAATGAAGCGACTTGTGAACATATGCTGTTAGGTATTACAAAAGCATCATTGAATACAGAAAGCTTCATCTCTGCAGCATCTTTCCAGGAAACTACAAGAATCCTTACAGAAGCTGCTGTAGAAGGTAAGAAAGACTTATTAAGAGGTTTGAAAGAAAACGTTATTATCGGTCGTCTTATCCCGGCAGGTACAGGATTCCACCACTTATCATTTGCAAGTGAAGAACGTGACAGAGAAGCACAAAAACGTGCAGCTCAAAGAAACCAAGCAAGAAAGCCTTCTGCAATTTTAGAAGAAATCGAAGGTATGTTTGGTGCTCCGGATCTGCTTGTAGGTGATGATAATCCTAAAAAAGAATAAGGAATAGATTAAGAGAGATAAACTAATTGGTGCGGATTTATTCAATTCGCACCAATTTTTTGTTATGTTATTTTAGATTTCAAACTTTAGTCCCAATATACGTAAAACTCTATGTTCTATATAGTTAGAATCAAGTTCATTTTTTATTGAAAACAGCTTTTCTCCCAAGGTCAATTTGTTATTAGATGATTTATCAATTTTATTAATTACTTTAGCGGCATTTGCTGCGTGTCTTTTTTGTAGCTTAGTTTGGCATAGTTGCTTAAATTTAGGTTTTAAATTATCATTTAGTCTTATGTAATGGAATTTTAAAATTTCATCTATGTATTCATCCAATTCCGGCAATATTTTGTTTTGTACTCCAAGATTTTTTACTATTTTCAAAACGTTTTTGTAGATATCAAAAACTTCTAAATTATTACTTTCCCTGTGAATAGCCGAATTCTTTCTTAAAAGGTAATTATATAGAGGTTTTTCCGAGTAGCCTATGTTTTTAGCATTAAATATTGTCATTACATTAAATTGAACATCTTCACCCACTTTTTGAGTTCCAAAAAGAATGTTATTTTCATCTAAAAATGACTTTTTGTACAGTTTGTTCCAAACCGCAGGTCCAAAGGCTGTGAGCTCTGAAGGTTGGACATCTTGCCAGTTAAAATTACTGCCGTTTTTTAGTTTGATTTTAGAGGATGTATTTCCCCTTATGGTGCCGGTTTTAACTAAGTTCATTTCTTCATTAAAAGTATTGAATTCTGTAACAACAAAATCATTATTATTTTTCTTAGCTATTGAATATAAGTCCTCCAACATTGACGGAGCGGCCCAATCATCTGGATCAACAAAGCTTACATATTCGCCTTGTGCTGCTTTAAGGCCATTATTCCTTGCCGTGCCCTGCCCAAAATTTTCTTGATTAATTATTTTAAATCTTTTATCTAAAGCAGCATACTGATTTAGAATACTTAGGCTATTATCCTTTGAACCATCATTTACGCAAATAATTTCTATATCTTTAAGGGTTTGATTTTTAAGAGAATCTAAACATTTAGTAATGTATTTTTCGGCGTTATAAACAGGCAATATAACGGAAACTTTCGGAATAATATTTTGTTTTACGAATTCATCACATTTTTGAACTGGTTTAAAAGTGATTTTCGGTATCCTGTAAGTTGGCTGAAGTGTTTTGATAGTTTCTAGATTTACTCGCATACCTAATTAAAACACGTAATATATTTTTTTGCTAGTAATAGTAATACATTTATGTTAAGATTAGCAAAAAAGAGGTAGATTTTGACTATAAAAATAGCTGTAACAGGAAAAAGCGGAAGCGGGAAAACAACAATTACCAAAGCTCTTCTATCCGTGATTAAAGAACATTTCCCTGAAAAATCAATACTCTTGTTTGATAACGATTTAACAGGAGAATTAGGTCATACTTTTGGGCTTGATATCAGAAATACTATCTACGGTATAAGAAGCGGGAAACATGAATATAGAACCGGAATTCCTCAACATATGACAAAACAGGAATATATAGAGTGGGCTATGGAAGATATTATTGTCTCTTTAGATGATAATGTCGATATTATTGTTTCCTGGCTGGTTGGTTCGAAGGATTGCAGATGCCCTGTTACTGGTCAGATTAATGTTGCCTTGCAAAGACTTTTTGACAGATATGATTTTGTTATTTTTGATTGCGAGTTTGATTTAAAATATTTAAACCAGCTTGTTGATGTTGATATTGATTTAACACTGGTAATTGCAAATCCTATGATTGAATCAATTAACCTTGCTAAACGTATTGATGAATATTCAGCTAAATATGCTGCTGGCGGTCAATTAGGTATTGTAATTAACAAGGCGGAAAATACGGATATGACAGAGGTTTATAATCTTATTAAAGAGTCGGATATGGAAATTTTAGGATCAATTCCTTATGATTCTGAATTAGCAAAAGGATCTGTAAGCCGTGAATCCGAACTTGTTAATGAGGCTATGAACCACCTTTATTTTAGACTAAATCTTCCTCAGGAGAATAATAAATGATATTAGACGGGAAATCTTTATCAGCAAAAGTTTTAGAAGGGGTAAAGCTTAGAGTTGAAAAACTTGAGCGGAAGCCTCATCTTGTTGTTATTTTAGTGGGAGAAGATCCTGCAAGTAAAATTTATGTCAGGAATAAGCAAATCGCGGCAGAAAAAGTCGGCATAAAATCTACGGTTCTAGAATTGCCGAATTCTGTGTCAGAAGAAGAATTGTTAAATAAAGTTGATTATTATAATAACAATCCGGAGGTTACGGGAATTTTAGTCCAATTGCCTTTACCAGAGCATATTGATAAAAACAAGATAACAATGGCAATATCTCCTAAAAAGGATGTTGACGGATTTACACCGGAAAATGTCGGTAAACTCGCTATAGGTTTAGAGCCTTATTTTTATCCCGCAACACCGCAAGGTATAATTATGCTTCTTGATGAATATAAGATTCCTATAGAAGGGTCTGATGCTGTTATTATAGGTCGTTCCAATATAGTGGGGAAGCCGGTTGCACAAATGCTTTTGAAGCGGAATGCAACTGTAACGGTTTGCCATTCATATACAAAAGATCTTGAAAGCAAAATAAAAACCGCGGACATTGTTATATCTGCGGTTGGAAAAAAAATTGTAAGATGTAAGATGGATAAGAAAAATTCTGTTGTTGTCGATGTTGGAATCTTTAGAGATTCAAATAATCGACTTACCGGGGATGTGGATTTTGATTTGGTTTCAAGTTCTGCAGGTTATATATCGCCTGTCCCCGGGGGGGTTGGTCCGATGACCATAGCTTCTTTAATGTACAATGCTTCTAAGGTTTATTAAGGAGGAACACCTCCTCTATTTAAGCCTATGACTGAAGTAATCCTGTGTCTTGAGCTGCTGTAGAAGTTGCAGTTTTTTCGGATTCTTGCTGAGCTCTTAACTCTTCAAGTAATGTATCGTACATAGATTTCATTGTATCGTATTCAATATCAAGGTCTGCAAGTTCAAGTGAAAGTTCTTCATCATATTTTGCAACCTTAGCGTGAGCGTAAGCATCAGCAATTTGTTCGTTTTTATTGCCTTCACCTACTGTAATTCCGCCTGCTGTTAAAGATTTTGTATTATCAATAGCTGAATCAAATGCATTCTGCCATTTTTCTTCATATTTAACTTGTTCTTCCAACTTAGCGCTGTTAGCTTCGTACTTAGCATTCCAATAAATTGACTGCTGAGTGTAGTAGTTGATGTCTGCGTTAGTTGCTAATAAATTTCCTAATAAAGCTGCTGTGTTTGCCATTTTCTTATACCTTTTTTTATCTTACGTATATATAAAGTATTTAAAAAATATCCAATTTCACCTCTTGCTTATTTTGTTACAATTCTTAACATAGGTTTATTATAAAATGTAATCGCTAGTCGAAAATGGAGGTACAGGTGATATTACCTGTTAACACAAATAATGCCAGATATAGGGCTGATAATAAATCAACCAATCCGGATGGAAATTATAAAGACCCCTTAATGAGATGGCCTCTAAGAGGAACTGCTTATACAAGCG
>CALVCR010000131.1 GCA_944326125.1 Candidatus Gastranaerophilales bacterium
TTAAATCACTGAATACTGTTTTTGTTGAATTAAGAGTATCCTTGACTGATTGATAGCCTTTTAAATCTTCTTGCAGAGCTGTAACCTTTTCTTGTTTTATAGAAACAAAAGCTTCTACCCATGAAGAAGTATCTAAGCCTGATATAAGACCGCTAAATGATATAGTCATAACTAAAAAATCCTTTTTTTACGTTCCAATATATATAGTATATATCTTATTATAAAACATGTATTAGCTGTTTTCAACCCTACGTTTGCATGAAATCGTAACATTTGTTAATATAATCCGGACAAAATATTGTATAAAAATTTGTACTTAGACTCCGGTTTTTTCAAAATGTTTTCTTAAAAATGAAGGGCGGTGATATTTTGTAAGTCCGTATTCATCAATTGCTCTCAAATGTTCGGCTGTTAAGTATCCGGCATTTTTTCTCCAGTTATACATAGGAAACTCTTCATCCAGCCTTTGCATATATCTGTCACGTGTAACTTTTGCCAGAATACTTGCGGCAGCAATTGATGCAGACTGAGAATCACCTTTTATTACATATTTTTGGGGATAAATATAATCTTTTATTAATTTATTCCCGTCAACAAGGGTCAAACCTTCAAACCCTGACTTTTTAATTACTCCTTCACAGGCCAATTTCATAGCTTTAAGAGAAGAATTGAGAATATTTATTGTCTCAATTTCGTCCACTTCAACGCATACAATCTCATTTATTGTATTGTTTTTTATAATGTCATAAATTGATTCACGTTTTTTTGGAGTCAATTTTTTAGAATCGTTTAATATCACTAAATCCTTAATTAACCCGTCTGTTACTTTTTCAAAATAAACGGCAGCAGCATAAACACCGCCCGCAGCAGGACCTCTTCCAGCTTCATCCGTGCCTATAACCGGACAATTAAACTGTTTATCAAATTTAAACAGCTGATTCATGTTTTTTCCTCCTGAATGCAAATTTTTTAAAGAGGACATAAGTAAATCCTGCCGCAATCAAAGTTGCAAATATTTGTGCAAGATAAACATTCATATGAAGTTTTTGTACAAAAACTTCCAGTAAAAATGCGTTTATTAAATAGCTGAAAACCCATGTTGTACAGCATTTTAAATACTGTTTAATAATATTTCCCGGAACATTAAATACAAACAGTCTCTGTGTGGTAAAAGAAGTTATTGAAGATATTATCCATGCTAATGCCAGAGATATTTGATAAGAATTTTCTCCCAGAATAAATACGGATAAAGAGTAAATAACATAAGAAATACCGGCATTTACCCCTCCGATAAATAAAAATCTTATTTTATCGGAGAGATTAAACCAGTAATTCTTTATATTATCAATTGTTATCTTCATTATTAAAATTTATATTCAGGGATTACAAATTCCTGAGTATCAGCTCCTTTATCCACAAATTCCAGATAATCTTTTAATGCAAGATCTTTGGCATTGTCATATAATTCATCAGAAATAAGTTCTTTATGAAGTTCTGTCCTTTCTCCGGAATAATTGCCGAGAACTCTTGCAAATTTAGAAATTTCTTCCAAATTCTCTCCGCCTGCATAAGCTTTTGTTTTAGCATCAGTTCCGGAAGGGCGGATTTCTACGTATTTATCCGTAAATTCAAGATAAGTACCGTCTCCGACAAATTTAACAGCCTTAAGGTTGTCAAAAGAAAGTTCAGCAAAAGAACTGTTAAGAACTTTTTTAACCGCATCAAGAGTTGCAAGATTTTCTCTTATTGAAATTGCAAGAGAAAGGTAAAACAGGTCATTCTTAGTTCTTTGTTTTTCACCTTCAACTTTTGCCTGTTTAAGTTTTTCAATATCCGGTTCAGATTCGTTGTAATAAGAAATATCTTCTCTTACATCGTATTTTGCAATAATATTATTTTCATCAAAAATTTCTATCAAATACTCAGAAAGAGTTTTGTTATCTTCTTCAAGTTTTGCGGCAAGAGCGGAAGCAACAATAATAGCTTCGGTCGCACTCTTTTCTCTCATTGCAACAGCTTTTCTTCCGGCTAAAGATTCAATTAATTCTTCAGGACCCATAATCATTCCGCCTGATTCTTCTCCGCCGAAAATAAGTCTTGGTTGAACACCGAGATTAATTGTGTTTCCGAAAACATCATCCACAAATACGTTCTTATCAGGATTTTCTCTTATTTGAAGCTCAACTTTTTTCATAATGTTAGCAATTTCTTTAAATCCTACAGGAACGTTTACAACTTTTATTCCGTGATGTTTTGCCCACTCATCCCAGCTGAGCGCGGAAGCTGTTGTTTTTATCATAAATCTAGGGTGATCTTTAAACTTACCCTGAGATTTTAATTGTTTTACTCTGTAATTCATCAGCATTAAAAATGCCTGATTAGCGGTATAAACCGTTAAAATTCTTTCTTCATCGAGCTGGATATAAGATATACCGTAATCATCCAGCGCAGGAGTATTCCCTACAGCTTCAATCTGGCATACGGTAAGTCTGTCATGATCAGGATCCGTTATAAGAACAATTGTACCGAGAGGTGAATTTTTTAAGAATTCTTCGTAATGCAGAGATTCTATAACAGGGAAATATTTTTCTCCGTTCGGTCTTTTAGCCAGAACCGTTGCATCAACCGAATAATCATAAAAAACTTTATTTCCTTTCGGGTCAGTATCATATTTACCTATTGAATGGAAGAACGGATCTTCTTCAGTGTTGTGCCAAATATATTTGTCAGATATTCCAAGTTTATCGAGAACTCTGCTTAAAGTTCTGTAAGCGCATCCGCCTACACATTCTATAACTATTTTTGATTCCATCTTATGTAATTTATCAAGATTTTGCGCAACACCGGATTTTAAGTATTCCACATACAAATCAATCCCGTCGTTGAGTTTTTTCATTATTTCTTCATCTATAAGCGGATTATTTTTTGAAGCAACTTTGATTTCATATGAACCGTTTTTTTCTGTTTCGTCAAAAATTTCCTGAATTTTATTTACAAATTCAAGTGATTCTTCCGGAAGATACTGGCTTCCTTGAGAATTAAGATCTTTGGTTGCTGTTTTAACAGAAATTCCGTGGCTTGATGTAATATACTCTCCGCCTACAAGATCAAGCTTAAAAGCTAAGAATGATGCAAGCCAGATAGGAATAGTTTTTCTTTCAACAGGTGTTAAAGTTTTTATTCCTTGGGCTGCTTGAATTCTTGCTATTGCATCAAGATAGAGTTCAGAATTATAGCGGACTTCCGAACCTGCGAGTTTTATAATCTCTTTACCCTGATATTTTTCTCTGGCAACAAGAGCTTTAGCTAAAGTTGCAAGCACAATTCCCACCAGATTGATAGGGAATCTTGTATCCTGCGGATATAAAATATTTTGAGGTCCTCTTATTCCGGCAGTTGAAACTTTAGCTTCTTTTGAATAATTTTTAAACCAATCAAGAAGATTTAAACCTTCAGGATTGTTTTTTTCATCGTAAGGATAAAGATGTTCTTTTTTTAGTTTAAAAGTAAATTCGTTTTCATTATCAAAATTAAGTAAATCCAAATTTTTTATATATTCAGGTGTTTTATCGTAAACATTTTTAAATAGTTCTTTTTCCAGCTCGCAGCTTGGGACTCTTTTATTCATAATTAACTTCTCCTCGTAAAAAATAATATTTATTATAACATAAAGTGAGCTTGTATAAATATATGTTCAAAGAATGTAGAAAAGTCGGTTAAAAATGTAGAAAAAGGTGTAGAAAAGTAGGGGGTTTTCTACATTAAATTTTAAGTATAAAAAATTAATGTAGAAAAATGTTCAAAACTTTAAACTTTTCTACAATCTTTCTACATTTTTTTCTACATTAAAAAGTCTTTATTTATAATACTTTCAGATAGTTTTCTACAAATAATTAGAGCTTATGATGAAGAAGATGATTATTATATATAATATAAATTAATATATTAATAATAATAAAAGAACAAAAAATTTTTTTAGCTGTAAAATTTATATGGTCTATAAGTATTATGAGGTTACAAAATTTTGAAAAATAAATTTATAAAATTAAGAGATTCTTTTTCCAAAAACTGGTACAAAATTTATCTTAAAAGTTCTGCCGCAGATTGGAATTTTTATATAAATTCCACCGATGAAAATCTTAAAGAAATGACAAAATATCAGGATGAGTTTTCACAACTTTTTCAGAATAAAGAAATTTATGAACAATTTAAAAAAATAAAGACTTCAGCTCTTGATAAACACGAACAAAAGCAGCTTAAAAATATCCTTAAAAAGTTTGAAGAGGAACTTGAGACCGGAGAAGATTTAAAAATATTAAGAGATAAAGAAAACCAAATAGCACAAAAATATAATTCCTATATTCCGAAAATTGACGGAAAAGAAGTTTCAAAAGCTGAAATCTCAAAAATTCTTCAAACAGAACCGGATGAAAATATCCGCGAAAAAGCTTATCAGGCAAATCTTAAAGGCGGAGATTTAATTTCGGAAGATATGAGAGAGTTTGTTAAATTAAGAAATAACTTTGCTCTTAAAAAAGGATACTCAAATTATTTTGAATACAAATTAAAAGAAGATTATGAAGTAGAACTTCCTTATCTTGAAAAAATGATTGATGAAGTTTATTCAAATTCTATTGACAGTATAAAGTCTATAATTTCTAAAAAACATAATGAATTAAAAGAGTTTTTTAAAACAGATAAACTAAAACAATATCACTACGGATTTTTAACAGGTTCAAATCCTGAAAAACTTGTAAATGATTCCATTAAAACAAAAGAACAGGTTGTTGAGATTGCTAAAAATACCTATAAATCAATGGGATATGATGTGGATAAATTACTTGAAGAAGGTAAACTCACCTTGGATTTATTTCCGAGAAAAGGTAAAAATACACACGGATTCTGCTTTAATATAGATGCAGGAAAAGATGCAAGAATACTTGCTAATCTTACTAATAACATAAACAGTATTGATACACTTAATCACGAGATGGGGCATTGTGTTTATACCCTTGGAGTATCAAGAGATTTACCTTTTATAGATAGAGAAGAATACCCTGCCATGACAGAAGCTGTTGCTATGATGATGGGAGATATTGTTAAACGTGAAAATATTTTAAAAGATTTAGTTGAACCTGAAATTTTTGATAAATTTAAAAATACATTTAAAGAAGATGAAGCTTCTTTTGTTACAAAAGCTCTGACTATAATAGATTTTGAAAAAGAAATGTATAAAAATCCTGATCAGGATCTAAAAAAACTCTGGCACGATATGAGAGTTAAATATCAATTAACGGATGAGGATGAAATTCCGGACAATGTCTGGGCAACTATTCCTCATTATTTGTCTCACCCTGCGTATTATCAAAATTATTTCAGAGCTTCTGTTATAAAAGCGCAGATTTATAACTTCTTAAAATCAACTTTAGGCAATATAACAGAAAATAAAAATACAGCTGAATTTTTGAAAGAAAAACTATTTAAATACGGAATTTCAATGGAAGAAAGCGAACTAATTATTCTTTTTACAGGAAAAGAACTTTCCGTAAAAGATTTTGTATCAGACTTTACGGAAACAAAATTATAATAGTTTTTAAACTTTTTATTCTCCTTTTATATTACCCTGTCGGCTATTGATTTAGGGTTTATAATAAGTTTAAATATTTGAATAAAAAGAAAGGAGTTTTTTATTATGTCAAATGAAGAGAGAAAAGGCGGCTGGCTTAGGGTTCTTGGTATTATAGTTGTAACATTTTTAGTAGCATTTCTTGCGTTTTTTGCGGCTCTGGAATTTTCACTTCACAGAATGATGGATCCTGTTTATCACGCAAAAAGAATTGAAAAAATGATGAGACAGGAACAAAAGAAACTTGAGAGATTTGAAGACAAAATGATGGAAAATCCTTTTGAGCCTAAAATGCAGCCTATGCTCGTTAATCTTGTTAAAGAAAATGATGAATACAAGGTTATTGTTGATTTAAGACCTTTGGGCGGTAATGATAAGAATATAAATGTTAACCTTGAAAATAATGTAGTTTCTGTTTACGGTGATATGGAGAAAAAAGAACATAGAGGCGAAGAGATTATGAGCTTTGCACAATCTTACTATTTAAATGAAGAAGTTAATCCTGATAAAATGACTAAGGAAAAGAAAGGTGATAAATATATCATAACTATTCCGTTTAATCAAATAGATGATAATGATTAGATACAAAAAAAAGGTGTGTTACCAGTAACACACCTTTTTTAATTATTGATTAACATTTTAGCAAAATTGACCGACTCATCGGTTATTCCTCCGGAGGCAAGTTCTGCTATTGCTTTAAGTTTATCTTCACCATCAAGGATTTTTATTTCAACACTTGTTTTGTCATCCTGAGTTTTTCTTACATACAGGTGCCTGTCGGATTTGGAAGCTATAATTGCCTGGTGGGTTATCATAATTATCTGCATATATTTGGATAATTCTTTTACCTCGTCTGCAACTGCTTGAGATGTTTTACCCGAGATACCGGTATCAATTTCGTCAAATACTACTGTATCAATGTTATCTGATTGAGCGAAAATTGTTTTTATGGCAAGCATTACTCTTGAGATTTCACCGCCTGAAGCAACTTTAGCCAGCGGTTTAAGATCTTCTGAAATATTTGTTGATATTAAGAATTCGACTTTGTCTATTCCGTTAGACGAAAGATTTGTTTTTTCAAACCCGATTTCAAACCGTACTTTAGGAAGTTCAAGTTTTTCAAGTTTTTCCACAATAAGGGCGGAAAGTACTTTAGCATAATCCTGTCTTTTGTCGGAAATTTCTTCTGCAAGAGCTGTAAGTGCGGTTTCCGTTTTAGAAATCTCGGTTTCAAGAGCTTCAATATTTTGTGTGGAAAACTCTATTCCGTCGAGTTCCTGCCTTAATTTTACCCCTGTTTCAATAACTTTTTCTATAGTTCCGCCGTATTTGCGTTTAAGCTTGTCCAGAAGGAATAGTCTTTCCTGAATAGCGTTTATTCTTTCGGTATCATTTTCAAGAGAGGATGAGTAATCTCTAAGTGAAGAAGATACTTCTTTCAGAGTTTCAATAGCGCTGATTAATTCAGACTCTGTTTCTTCAAGGTTGCTGTCCATAGAGGAAGCTTTGGAAAGGTTTGCTTTTATCTGAAACAAGCCTTCTATAATTGAGCCGTCATCGCCGGATAGCGACCAATAGGAACTTCCGGTAAGTTCTTTTAGTTTTTCTACATTTTCAAGTACGTTTAATTCATTATTTAATTCTTCATCTTCAGTTAAAGAATTTAGGGAAGCTTCTTCAATTTCATTTGTCTGAAACTTAAGAAAATCAATTTGTTCTTCTGTTTTTTGAGATGCATTTTTAAGATTTTCCAGCTCTTGAAGCAGGTTTTTATATCTTTCATATTCTTTTTTATACTCATCTAATTTAGGGTTTTTGATATAAGAATCTAAAAGTGTAATATGATATTTAGGCTGCAAAAAAGAATATGTTTGGTGTTGTGAGTGAATATCAAGGAAAAGTTCTCTAAAAATTCTGATAAATTCCTGATTAACTAAACACCCGTTAACTCTTGAGCGCGAGCCGGTTTGTGTAATTTCTTTTGAGAGAACAATTTCTTCACCAAGGTTATCAATTCCGTATTCTTCAAAAAGCGGGTTAATATTTTGTTTTTCGTTAAAAATGGTAATTTCAATAACGGCTTTGTCCGCACCTGTTTTTATAACCTCTTTTCCGGCTTTTGCTCCGAAAGCTATATCAATTGCATTAATCAAAATACTTTTACCTGCGCCTGTTTCACCGGTAATTATATTTAGACCTTTGTCAAGCTCAAGTTCAAGTTCATCTATCAGTATGTAGTTTTTGATAAAAATTCTACTCAGCATTTTCTTCGTCTTCTTCCGGCTCTAAATCTTCATCTTCATCATCAGAACCGTCTTCTTCCTCATAATCTTTTTCGTCTTCGTCTCCTTCTTCTTCGTCGTTCTCTTCTTCTTCTGTTTCAAGTTTTTGACAGATTGAATCATATTCTTTTTGGACGGCATCTTTTGGATAAGTTAAAGTATAAGAATTATCAAGAGCTTCTTTTAAAAGAGAAGCGTAATTTTCTTCATCTCCGAGATATTTATATACCATGGCAAGGAGGTAATACATATCTCCGTTATCTTCATCATCCAGTCTATTTTGGAGAATAGAAATAATTTCTTCAATTTCGTTTTGTTTTATACAAATTTTTGTAAGAAGTTTATAAGCTTCTATATCATGCGGATTGTATTCAACCGTTTTTTTCAAGTATTCTTTGGCTTCTTCAATATTTTCATTTTTGTAAGCTATGGATGCAAGGTTAAAATAAGCCCAGCTGTAGTCCGGAGATATTGCCAGTACTTTTTTATAGCTTTCTGCTGCAAAGTTTGTAAGTCCGCTGTTCTGGTAAATATTTCCCAGATAGAAATGAGCAAAAATATCTTGCGGATTTATGGATACAGCTTTTTGAAAATTGTCTGTTGCAAGATTCATTTCATCTTTATTAAAGTAGCAGATTCCGAGGTTAAAATAACAGTTACTGTCGTTCGGATCTGTTTTTAATACGGTGTTAAAAGCTTCAATTGCTTCATCCCAGTCTTTAAGTTCTACAAGAACTTCACCGAGATTGTAGTAATAATCTTCCTGCGGGGAAATTTTTACTGCTTTTTGATAAGAGGTTTTTGCCTTTTCAAAGTCTTTCAATTTTTCATATAAAATGCCTAAATTGTACTGAATTTGGCTGTCTTCCGGAAAGTATTTTTCCAGATATTGAAGATTGGAAAGAGCTTCTTCATTAAACCCGTTATCAGCTAAAAGTATAGATAATTCCCGTCTGGCTTGAAAATTGGAAGGATCTTGCTGTAAGACTTCCTGTAATTTTTCTATCTCATTTCCCATACCAGTAATTATATCAGAGTAGTATTAGTGAGTCCAGTTATGTTGAAGAGAAAGAGAATGTATTATTCTCTTTTCTTGAGGGAAGCGAATTTACAGTAGGGTGAAGTGTCAATAACTCATGTAAATTGTGAATCAGATATTATTTCCCTCTACTGTAAGGAGAGGGGGAAGTTCCACCATCATTTCGTCCCCCTTATTTACCCCTGAGCCGGAATCGGTTTTACTCGTGAGCCGTGAACCTTGAATTGTGAGCCGATGTATTAAAATTTCAAAAAGTAAGCAATGTTTACTTAAAATATTTTATAACTACTATTCACTATTCACTATTCACTATTCACAGTCTCCCTCTATTTATTCCTCCTATTTACCCCCAACTCAAAATATGATAAACTTAAAGTTAATATCAGAATTTATTTTGATTAAATTAATGAGGGCTTTAAAGATGAAAAAATTAGCGTTTACGCTTGCAGAAATGCTTATAACTTTGGCTATTGTCGGAGTAGTTGCAGCTGTGACTATGCCGCTTGTTATCAATTCAAGCCAGAACCAGAGAAACGCAGCAGCATTGGCTGTAGCGATATCGGATTGGGAAAATGCAATGGCTGCAATGATGTCTGCTGATGGTGCAACGGATTTGACTGAGACAGCGCTGTATAGCTGGATGAATGAAGAGCAAATTGATACAGATGATATGAATAATGAACAAGCTAAAAAATTTACTGGAGAAATTTCCAAATACTTAAATGTAAACAGTTTTTTTGTTGGGATGGATAAATTTTATGATGATTGTATCGTTAAATGGCTTAATGGTGAAGAATATAATACTTATTATATAGATGCAAATGAAGAATATATTGTTTTAACAACCCCAAAAGGTTTTGCATATGGTGTATTTATATTTCATGGTTCACAACCTTCTCCAGAAAAAGAAGAGGAAATAATAGAAGCTGGAGGTAGTTTAACCCGTAGTATTGGGAATATTCGTATAGATGTTAATGGTAAATCAAAACCAAATACTTTCGGCAGGGATATCTTCTTCTTTAGATTAAGTACGGATGGAATGCTCTATCCTTATGGAGGCTATGATGAATCAATGTATGTAAGCCAAAATGATGAGCGAACTTGGAAAAATTCTAATGAAGGCCCTGAAGGCCAGTGTGTTGATTTCTCAACCTCCTATGGTGTTGCCTGTACCGGACGTCTTGTAGAAAACAATTTTAAAATGGATTATTAATAAGAAAGGTTTTATATTATGAAAAAACGAGGATTTACTCTTGCGGAAGTTTTAATAACACTTGGTATAGTCGGTATAATTGCGGCTCTTACTACTCCTACATTGATTGCATCTACAAGAAATCAGGCTAATGCATCAAAGTTATCTTCTACAGTTTCTAATTTGGAGAATGCTTTTACATCTCTTGTGGTTAGCGAAGGAGTTGATGATATTGTTGATACCGAACTCTGGAATTATTGGGAAGATGCAGACGGATTTTCCGGAGAAATCGGCAAATACTTAAAAGTTATCAGCTATGACAATGCCGAGGGCGGAATTCCCGGTGGTTATTCAAACGGAGTAAAAACAATAAGCGGTACTGCATTGGAGACAATGCCTAATATGGATACCCAATATATTTCTCTGACGCTTCCGTCAGGTACTATTGTATATATAGCGGAATCAGGGACTGCTTTATCCAGAGAGGAAGAAGAAACCGCAAAAGCTGCCGGAGGGGCGTTATTTTCCTCTCCTGCTTATGTAACAGTTGATGTTAACGGTATAGAAGCTCCTAACAGAGTCGGCCGTGATATTTTCTGTTTTATTCTCGGTTCTGAAGGAAAGCTCTACCCGTTTGGCGGCAAAGATATTGCTGTATTTGAAGGTAGTGATGCCAGTGCAACTTGGAATAGTGATGATGGCACTTATCCTTGTACAGATACAACAAAAGGTGATGGCGAAGGCTGTACTGCACGTCTGATGGAAGAAGGATACAAGATGACTTATTAGTATGCTGAAAAAATATCTCGGTAAATCTTTAATCCATACAATTTTAATAATAACCTCTTTGTTATCGGTGTTTCCGTTTATTTGGCTTACATCGACATCATTCAAGGGGATTAATGAAGATATTTTTGCCTACCCGCCTCAGATAATTCCTCAGGATTTTACCTGGGTTAACTATATTGATGTCTGGCACAGGGTTAATTTTGTCGGATACTTTGTAAACAGTATGATAGTTGCAGCGCTTACTGTTATTTTAAACCTTGTTCTTTCTTCGCTTGCGGCTTATCCGCTTGCAAGAATGAGTTTTAAGGGTAAAAAGTTTGTATTCTTTTCAATACTTGCAACTATTATGATTCCGTTTCAGGCAATAATGCTTCCTGTTTACATTATTACTCTTAAACTTCGTTTAATCGACAGTGTTAATAATGTTATGGGATATATCGGGCTTGTTATGCCTTTTGCTGTAAGCGCTTTTGGTATTTTTCTTATGCGTCAGGCATTTTTGAAAGTGCCGAAAGAAGTTGAAGAAGCTGCTATTGTTGACGGATGTAACGTTTTTCAGATGTTTTGGCGGATTGTTCTTCCTATGGTTAAACCGACTCTTGCAGTTTTAGCCGTATTCACTTTTATCGGTTCCTGGGGTGAATTTCTCTGGCCGAGTATTATGCTTACCAAAGATTCAATGTACACTCTTCCTGTCGGGATAAATAATCTGCAGGGAATGTTTTCCGCTAACTGGAGATTTATTGCTGCAGGCTCAATTATTGCAACAATCCCGATTATTATATTTTTCCTCTTTATGCAAAGGTATTTTATTTCAGGAGAAAACGACGGTGCCGTGAAAGGTTAAGGAACTCCAGCGCTTCAAGGAGAGGGGGGACCATTTAATCTACGATTCACAGCTCACAATTCACGGTTCACGCTTAATTACTCCATCACTTGCAGAAGTTATTTATTTCTTGTATACTCTTACTGAACGGAGTTTAGTGTGAAAAAGTTATCAATTGCCTTTTATTGGCACATGCATCAACCGGTATATGAAATTGAAGGCACATATTTAATGCCTTGGGCAAGACTCCATGCCGTAAAAGATTATCTTGATATGGCTCTCTTTTTGGACAGGTATCCGAAATTAAAATTAAATTTTGATATTGTACCTGCTCTTTTAGATACAATTATTGCCTATTCTAACGGGGCAAATGATATTCATTCCGAACTTACTGTTACAGATACTTCTACAATGAGCGGGGAAGAAAAATCTTTTATTCTGAATAATTTTTTCAGCTCTAAATATGAGACAATGATTTTCAGAAGTGAAAACTATAAACGCCTTTATCAAAAGAGGTTTTCACGTGATTTCTGTAATTTGGATGACTTTACGGATCAGGATTTATCAGATTTAATGGCTTTATTTAATCTTGTCTGGATAGATCCTATACATTTTCAAAGATATCCAAGACTTCAAGAACTCTGGGAAAAACAGTATAACTATACTCTGGAAGACAGAATTGAAATTATTAATATCCAGAGAGAAATTATACGGGAAATTATTCCGACTTATAAAAGATTTATTAATGAGGGCAGAATCGAGTTAACAACAAGTCCTTATTACCATGCAATTTTACCGATTCTTGCCGATATAAAAACTTCTATCAAATCCGTTATAACAACGGAAGGACTTCCGGCTTCTCTGGGTATGTTTGATGATGCAAAAGAACAGGTACGTCGTGCACTGGACAGAATAGAAGAAGTTTTTGGTGTTCGTCCGAAAGGTTTCTGGCCTCCGGAGCTTTGTGTAGGTCCGAAAACCTTTAATATTCTTGCAAAAGAAGGTATAAAATGGACCATTTCCGATGAATGTGTCCTTGCAAGTTCTATTAATTTTGACTTTATAAGAGATTTTAAGGGTAATCTTAATGATCCTTATCACCTTTTAAAAGTTTATGAATATCAAAATATGCCTATAAATGTAATATTCAGAGACAGAAATATTCCTAATTTGATAAACTTTGAATATGCCGGAATTGATTCTAAAATGGCAGCAGGTGACTTGTTTGATAAAATTAAAATTATCCAAAGTAAACTTCTGGTTTCTCCTGATAATTCCCATCTTTTAACAATTTCTCTTGACTGTGAAAACTGCTGGGAAAACTATCAGAATGACGGAAATGATTTCCTTGAGAGAATTTATTCTTTAATTGAACACGATGATACTCTCGAAACTGTTTTGATTTCAGATTATATCGAAAACGATCAACATAAAAAACCTTTAAATAAAATTTATTCCGGCTCATGGATTGACAGAACCTTCCAGTACTGGATAGGTGAATCTACGAAAAATAAAGCATGGGCGTATTTAAAGACAACAAAAGATGATTTTGAAGCTTTTGTAAAAGGAAATAAACACCATCCGAATATTGAAGCTGCAAGAAAAGAATTGTTTATAGCAGAAGGCAGCGACTGGTTCTGGTGGTACGGTGAGCCTAATAATTCAGGTCAGGACTTTGTATTTGACTATATGTTCCGTGAACATTTAAAAAATGTTTATCTCATACTCGGGCTGGAACCTCCTGAAAAGCTGGACGTTTCTCTTATAACAACTTATGAAATGCCGTTTAAACATCCTTCAAGATCAATAACACCGAAAATGGACGGATTAGTTTCCAGTTATAATGACTGGTATTATGCAGGCAGTATCAGCATGCTTGACGGGCCGGTATTTAGAGAAAGCAAGAATGTTGATAAAATTCTATTCGGCTGCGACAGTGAAAATATGTATTTCAGGCTTCATATTAACAAAGGTTCCGGAGAAATCAGCTTTGTCGAAAGAATTAATCAGTTTTATATTTACATAAGAAATGCTACCAGAATAGGCAACAGAGCTTATAACAGGCTTATCAGCAAAACCGATAATCCGTATCCGGTTTTAAGAGAAAAATTTGAAGATGAACTAACTCTGACACTCGTTAAAGATACTCTTTATCCTCCGAGATTAACTAAAGTTCTCCATCCTAATATGTGGACTCTTGCTAATCCGGATAAAATTAAGGTTGAATATAAAGAAGTTATTGATGTTACTATTCCTTTTGATATTTTTGGAGTCAAAAAAGGTGAAACAGTTGAATTCTTTATGGCAAATACGGATATGGGCGTAAAAAATACGTACATTCCGCAGGAAATTCTGCTTTCTATGACAAGAGATTTAGATTAATTTTAATCTAAATAGTGTTCCACAACCTCTTCTATAAGTTGTCTTTGTTTTGAAGAATAATTTTTATCAAAGTTTTCAAACACAGATGTCAAAACTTCTTTAGGCTGTTGTTTGCGAGAAGAACAAATTTCTCTTATTTCTTCCAGCTCGCCGTAATCAAGGAATTTTCCTCCGCAGACGTTGCAGGAGTCAATTTCAACGCTTCCTGCCGCTCCGCCGGTTTTAACCATCGGTGTACCGCAGGCAGGACAATATCTAACGGCTGCTTTGTCTGTTGTTTCGAAATCTCTGCCATGTAAAGAACCTGCAATTACGCTTATATCTTCAGTCTCTTCGTCAAATTTTTCCAATTCTCTGTTATCAAAAAATATTCCGCCGCAGCCTTCTAAGCATAAATCAACATTTATTCCCGCAGAAGGTACAAAAATCTTTTTCATGGAATGTCCGCATGCCGGACAGATTAAATTTTCTTTTGTATCAGCCATTATCCCAGTACCAAATCTCCGTTTTTCTTTATGTGTTCAATTAATCCGCCGTCTTCCAGAAGTCTTATCATAACATCTGGCAGCGGTTCTATCATAATGGTTGTTCCTTTAGTAAGGTTTTTTAAAGTTCCTGCCTTTATATCCAAATCTAATTCATCACCGGCATCAATTCCGTCAGTGTCGCACTCTATAGCAAGAAGTCCGATATTTATTGCGTTACGATAAAAAATTCTTGCAAAAGATTTTGCAATAACTGCTCCGACTCCGGCTATTTTAATGATCTGCGGTGCGTGTTCTCTTGATGAACCGAGTCCGAAATTGTTTCCGGCGACCACAAAATCTCCTTTGTGCATATTTTTTGCAAAATTTTCATCCGCATCTTCAAGTACGTGTTTTGCGAACTCGTTCAAATCAGAACGCAGGTGAAACAATCTTCCCGGTGCGATGTGGTCTGTTGAAATATTATCTCCGAATTTAAAAGCTTTTCCTCTCATTTGTTTTTCCTTCTTGTATTGTTCCGGCGGAGTAGTTGAGCGCTTTACTCTTGGTCGTTATTTACCCCCCTTTTTACATCTGGCGGAGTAGCTGGACGTTTTACTCCTAACTTTCATTTACCCCCTTTTTACATCTGGTGGAGTAGCTGGACGTTTTACTCCTAACTTTCATTTACCCCCTACCCCCTTAGTTGTACCGGCATGACAAGATAGAGATAATCTTCATCAGAGCACGGCGCAAATACTGTTGCAGAAAGCGGTGTATTTAACTGAACTTTAATCTCTTCTGATTCTGCAATCTTTAAGAATTCAAGAATGAATTTGTAGTTAAACGCAATAGTCAGCGGTTCGCCCGTGTATTTGATATCGATTGTATCCTGCGAATTACCGGCTTCCGGAGAATCCCCCGAGAGTTTAAGAGAACCGTCCGTAAACTCAAATTTAACAATACTGTTCTTTTCGCTTACCATAACCGCAACTCTTTCAAGCGCCGAGATTAGATTATTCTTATCAACAACGGCTTCTTTAGGAAAAGATTGCGGAATAAGCTGATTATATTTAGGGAACTGACCCTGCATAAGTCTTGTAATAATTTTTGTTTTATCAACAGTAATTACAATTTTTTTAAGTTCTTTACAGATTTTTATTGTTTCAGATTCCGTAAGCAGAGAGATTTTTGATAATTCTGCCAAAACTTTTGATGAAATCAGCATTTCAAAAACTTTTTCGGAATCAGTTGAGTTATTTTTAACAACTTCTCTGACTCTTGCAAGTCTGTTACCGTCTGTTGCTGCCATTTCCAGAATATTTTTATTAACTTCGCAGACAACACCTGAAAGCAGGTTATTTGTTTCGTAGCCTGCAGCAGCTGATACAACCTGTCTGATTGCTTTAATAAAAGGTCTTGTTTCAATTTCTATTGCGTCTTCTTCGGATATATTTTCTTCAACGGGCGGAAATTCGTTTGCGGAAATACCTATAATATCAAATTTGGAATTTTTGCAGGTAACAGTAACTACAGAACCGTTTAATTCCAGTTTAACCAGTTCGTCTTGTAATCTTGAAATAATTTCACCGAGTTTTTTTGCAGGAAGAGTGAATTTTCCTTCCTCTTCAACATTAGCATTGATAAGAGTTGTAATTGACAAATCAAAATCGGTAGCTGTTAACTTGATTTTGTTATTGTCTACTGTCTCTATTAATACGTTTGCCAGTACAGGCTGCAAACCTTTAACAACGGTAGCTCTTTCAACAATTCTGATACCGTTTAGCAAATCTTCTTTTCCTGCAACAAATTTCATATATCCACCCCGCAAATTGTCCTTTTTACAAAGAATATTCTAGTACAAAACCCCTAAAAGTACAAGAGTTATGTAAACTTTGACTTATTCAAAAATATCATTAAAGAGTTATGTGTAAATTTTTGTAACAAACCTTCTCAAAACCCTAAAGTTTTTCAAAAAAATGCCGATATAAAAATCGTAAGTAAAAACCAGCAGGTCAGAGAATAAATACAGGAAAGGATTTAGAATATGCGTATCGAAAATGAAATGTTATCAAGATTTAAAACCGAAGATTTATCACTCTCTATGGAAAACAACCTTTCAAAGGAACTGGATTTCTTCTTTGACAACGTAATGGATACAGTAGTTGATTATTTTCAATCACGTGAAGAAGTACTCGTAAGATAAGCAAACTCGAAAATAGTAAATTTACCCCAATGGGGCGGGCCGGTCTAAAAAACCGGCCTGCTTCGTTTTTGAGGGGGATTAATTTGTGAATCGTGAGTCGTGAATAGTGAATAGTGAGTAGTGAATAGTGAATAGGTAAATAATATTGTCATGCTGAACTTGGTTCAGCATCTTGCCAACTTGGCGTTATACCTGCTTTTGGGTAAGATCCCGAAAGGGGTAAATAAAGCCAATAGTCTAAACGTCAGGCTACTCCGCCTGATGAAATGTTTGGAATGACGTTGGCAGCTTGCGGCTGAGTTATTAAGTGATTAAGTTTTTTTCTAAGGGAAGAATATGGCATTTTTCGGTAGAAAAATGCAGCAATAGCGTGTTTTCTTTTTCTTTAGGTCCTTTTCTTTTTCTTTGCTTCGCAACTAAAGAAAAAGAAAAGGACAAACAATCACAATTCACAACTCACGAGTAGCAGGTTAGGCTTACAGCCCAACAAAACTTACTTAAAATCATATTCGCTGTATAATATAATCAGATTAGGAAAAAATTGGAGTATAAAGATGGCTATAAAATCCTGGACAGATTATTTTCTTGATATGGCAAAAACCTGCGCTTCACGTTCAAATTGCCTCCGTGCACAGGTTGGCGCAGTTATAGTGGGTCAGGATAAAAAGATTAAAGCAACGGGATATAACGGAACGCCTTCCGGAGTTGAATCCTGCTATGAAAGAGGCAAATGCTACAGAATAGAAAACGGGATTCCGTCAGGCACAAGATATGAAACCTGCC
>CALVCR010000132.1 GCA_944326125.1 Candidatus Gastranaerophilales bacterium
TCAATATTCTTATCTGTGTTTTCATAAAATACAGGCATAATCCTGTCTAAATCTTCCGGAAACATTGAGCCGTAGGAGTCGACTATATAAAGAGCCTCAACTCCGGTAAAATTTGCCCTCCTGCATAATTTTTCAATCTCTTTTTCATCATATCCCAAAATGTTTGAGGGCTGCAGAAAGACTTTATATCCCATAGATTTAACTTTTTCAAGCACGAATGATATTTTATCAAGTTCTTCTTTGTGGAAAGCTATTCTTATAATATCGACTATTCCGGAATTGTGTGTTAAATTTTCGGGGCTATATTTCCCAAAATCAAACATCAGCGCAAACTCTGCGTTTTTTTTAAGTTGATATTTCCCTAAATCTTCCGGTTTATTAAAAAGTACATCACCTTTAAGTTTTTCTTTATTGCATAGCCAGCCGCATTCAATAATTTCAATCTTTGCATCATTAAGGTTTTTTATAATATTTTTTATGCAGTTTTCTCCGAAAAACGCATTTGTCACATACGCCCCGTCTCTTAAAGTGCAGTCTAAAACCTTAATTTCCATAATATACCTCTTTACATATCGTAACAAAAATATCTCTAACTAGCAATTTCTGTTTACTTTTATACTTTATAATAATATAAAGGTGTGTAATAAAAAAAAGGTTAGGTTTCTATGACAAATCCGATTAATCCGAATTATTCAGGCGTGACAATTCAAATATCAAATCCAGCTGTTTATGCAGGTGGTTCCGGAAATGCTGCTTGTTTGCAAACTGGAGGCATTCAACCGCAGCAAGTTCCTGTTTATAATACACGGGGATATAGTATTCAGGAGCCAACGGCACAAATTCCGAATACTTTAGCAATGGCAAATCCTGCTGGAGGAGCATGTGCATATCCGCCTCAATATTATCTGAATAATTATAACTATCAGGGGGTAAATCCAGGGGTAAATCCAGGGGCAAATCCTGGGGCAAATCCTGGAATAAAATCAGAAGGTGAAAACTCAGAACAGGTTAATGGTAATACAAAGAGTAGTCAGCCCGAAAAAGCTGAGTTTCTTTCAGCTCCAGATGCGAAGAAAGCTATAACAACAGAACAACATAAAATAGAAAGCTTACCAAATACGCAGAAGCAATATGAAGCAACTTCCCCTGAAGAACAAGATTTATCCAAGTCAAAAGGAGTTATAGAGGATTTGGATGCTAGAGCTGCTGCTTTGGAAACTGAAAAAAAGAATGCTAAAGATTCTAAAATAGTACCTCTTACAAATGAATATATAAAATCTCTGGAAAATTATTTAAATAATCCGAATGATGAAATTCGTCTTATGGCCTCCAAAGAAATATTAACAAGATTGGATGAAGATAAGCGCAGATACGATGATGCTGCATTAAATGCATTGTTAAATAAAATGCTTCAGGATCCTTCGAAACTAATCAGAATAGCAGCTTTAAGTGCATTTTCTTCAGAACTTGCAAGCGGAAATGATTATACAGTGACCCTGCTTCACAATATTCAAGCAAATCCAAGTGCTGACAAAGAAGATGTATTGCAGGCTGCGGATATTTTACTAAAAATGTCTCAGGGAAAAGAAGTAAAAGATATTCCAAATCCAAAAGTAAAGGAAGAAAATAATAAAGGGCAATAAAAATGTTTTCTGTTTCAAACATAGTATGTAAGACAATCGGAGTCGCGGGCTTGAGTGCAGCGCTTTATGATGCTGGAAAAATAGGATCTGAAACTTCTGGCAGAATAAAGCAAAAGGTTAATGCTGATCACTTTGAACGGGTGCACAATTCAACACGTACTATGTCTACAGAAAGTCAAGTAACAGGTTTCATTCAAGATAAAGTTGCTGATTACAGAATGAATAATCCTTTGTTTTCAATGTTTGGAAGTGTAAAAGGTTTTTGCAAGGGTTTTTTTGAAACCCTTGGCAATCAAATTCTACCGGTATCATTTGCTTCTATGGCCCTTGCTGGTAAAGGTGTATGGGCTAAAATTGGTGCCTGGGGTGTTGCAGGGTATGCAGCTTTAACTATTGCAAGAGAAGGTTTTGGTATCGGGAAGGTTTCTCCAAAGGATTAGTAGAATTTTTTAACTTTGTTTTTGAATAATTTTCTAACTTATCTGATAAGTCATCGCTATCATTATCTATAGCTTCATTTACATCAGAGAGTAGTTTTTTCTGGACTTCTTTTTCTTTGGTAAAAACATCCATCTCTTTTTCTTTTGTATAAGCTTTTATTCCTGCTTTATATAAAAACCTTGGAGCCGCAAAAAGCATTGTTATCAAACCGGCACTAAGTCCAAACCAACCGGCATGTTTCCAAGATGAAGTATAGCTTCGTGCTATTGCAGTAGTTACAGCACCTGTGATTACAGAAACACTGCCAGCATTTAACAGTGCAAGTCTGCTTTCAAATTTGCGATTAACTGGATTTTCTAAATCATAATTTTGCCCCTTAAATAGAACCTTAGGGGCTAAGGCATCTACAGGTCTAATCATAATCTCACACACACTTTCTATTAATATCTATGTTTATATTTTAACGCATGTTTTAAAAGAAGTAAACCCTAGTTACTAAAAAAGGCACTCGGCATAAAATCCGGTGCCTTTTAAAAAATATGAATTTATAAATTATTCTTTTGTAAATTCTGCATCAATTACATCATCGTCTTTTTTATCTGATGCTGATTCAGAACCTGCTGAATTTGCTTCGCTTTGAGCATCTCCGCCTTCTTTTTGAACAGCTTCGTATGCTTTTTGTGAAATTG
>CALVCR010000133.1 GCA_944326125.1 Candidatus Gastranaerophilales bacterium
TGCATCTTCAAAAAACAATTGAAACCGTTGAAGAATTAATCAATGATGAGGGAGTTTTACCGGAAGAACTTCAGCATATGAGAGCTGAACTTACCGCCCTTATCGGTGATTTAGGCACACAGCAGCAGGCGTTTGTTGAAAAACTTGCTAAAGCTGTAGACGAAAAAGGTCAGTATAAGGTTGCTCACTCTCAAAACACGGCAGAGCTTTCAAGAAAACTCTGCAAGCAGCTCGGTCTTAATGAAAAAACAACCGATCTTGTTTATTACGCAGGTCTTTTACAGAATATCGGCAAGATTACTCTTCCGGAATCTTTGTTTACTAATAAAGGCAAGTTATCCAAAGAAGAATGGGATAAACTCCAAAACCATCCGAATGTCGGGGTTAACCTGCTTATGAACATTAATTTCCTATCAGAAGTTATTCCGTATATTCACTATCACAAAGAGCGCTGGGACGGAAGAGGCGAGCCGGAAGGCTTGAGCGGAAACTCAATTCCGTTCGGTTCAAGAGTTATTGCTGTTGCTGACGCTTATACTGCAATGACTTCCGACAGATCATACCGAGATGCAATGTCTAAAGAAGAAGCGCTTAAGATTATGAAAGAAGAAGCCGGAGTTAAGTGGGATCCGGATGTTGTTAACGCTTTGTTCGAAGTGTTGAAATAGGTGTAATTGAAATGCAGCGGCGGGCAAATCTAAGATTTGCCCGCCGCTGTTTATTTCGGCTATATATTTAATCTGTTATACTGCTCTTTCCAGTGCGTTGTATACTTCTTGCGAAATTATGCCTTTTTTTACGTCTTCTCTCATTACTTTAAGAGCTTCTTCTCTGGAAAGAGGTTCTTTGTAGCTTCTTTTTTCTCTTAAAGCGGAATATTTGTCAGCAGCGTTCAATATCTGGGTGTCAATTCCGTAGACGAAGTTATCATTAATAGCAGGATAGCCGGTTGCTTTAGGGTTTTGATGGTGGTATTTAACAAGGCCTAAGGCGTTTTCGCTCAGGTTTTTATTTTTCAAAAGTTCATAACCCAGTTCTGAATGAAGCTGCATGATTTCGCGTTCTTCTTCGGTTAATTGGCCGGCTTTATTTAAAATTGAATTTGGTATTAAAACTTTGCCGTAATCGTGGAATAAAGCTGCTTGTTGAATATCGGAAAGGTTAGCTTCTTTTTTTAATTCCTGAGGAAGTGCGGAATAGATTTTTGCGGCGGTAATACGTGTATCTTGCAAATGTCCCTGTCTGAGTTTATTAAGTTCTTCTATATTTACTTTTGCTTGAATATTATACTGTTCTAAAAGCTCTTTTATTCTCGGATTTGATTTAATTTCGGCCTCGATTTGAGCTTTTGTACCGAAGTTGTCATACAGCGGATTGCTGGTAAAAGTGTCTTTTGAAGTGGTGCTGTATGGTGCATAAACACCGGCAGCGCTTCTAAATTGAACTTTCGGGAGATTTATATTAAATTGTGGGATACCGTAATTAAAATCCATTCAGCCACTACACTTTAAATAAACTACACTACAGTTTTATAAAGTATTTTTTTAATGAAGAATTGATTAAAATGAAAAACATGTTAACAAAAATTTACGTTTTGGGAAATTTAGTGAGTTGTGAGCGGTTGTTCCGGAATTTTGAAAAAGTGGCAGAGTGATTAAGGTTTCTTCTAAAGGAAGAATAGGGCATTTTTCGGTAGAAAAATGCAGCAATAGCGTGCTTTCTTTTTCTTTAGGTACTTTTCTTTTTCTTTGCCTCGCAAATAAAGAAAAAGAAAAGTACAAGCAATCACAATTCATCGGCTCACAAGTAAACCGGATTCCGCATGGGGGTAAATGAAGGGACGGAATGATATTTTTTCCCTCCGAAACTTAATCAAATTAACAAAAATTTACTTTATGTATAATTCCTCTCTGTTGGTTGTATAATCAATATAAAATGGAGATTATGATGCAAGAAGTTTTAGAGAGAAAATCAATTAAGAATATAGATTTTAACTGCGATTTAGCGCAGGCATACGGGATTTACAAAAACAATAATGAATACGAGCTTTTGGATTATGTAAGCTCGGTTAATATTTCATGCGGGTTTCATGCGGGAGACCCCGTAACAATAAAGGAAGCACTTTTAAAAGCGAAGGAGAAAAATCTTGCAATAGGTGCTCATATAGGTTTTAACGATATTCAAGGATTTGGTTACAGGCCGGTTGAATTAAAAGAAGACGAACTTGAGGCTCTTGTTGTGTATCAAGTCGGAGCAATAATGGCTTTTGCTCAGGCTTACGGCTTAAGTATTGAACATGTGCGCCCGCATGGTGCTATGTATAAAATGGCAGGGGAAGATTTTACGTTTTCTTGTGCGATTGCGAAGGCGATTAAAAAATGTTCGGATTGGCTTATCTATTACGCTCCTGTCGGGGATATAACTTCTAAAGTTGCTGATTATACAGGGGTTCAGACTGCCGGCGAAATTATGCTTGAAAAAACTTATAATGCGGATTTGACGGTAGATTATTCAAAAGAAGATAATACAAATAATTATGACTTAATTAAAAGATTCCAGCATTTTCTTCATACATCGCAGTTGAGAAATAATTTAGGCGGTATGAGTTTTGCTGATGCATCTACAGTGCATTTTTCAAATAAATACAAAAATTCTTTAGAACTTATTCAACAGGCAAAAGGATTAATTACCCCTGCGCCTGTGAATTACAATAACGCAAAAGTTTCCGGCTGGGTGGATTAAAGTATGGTATTTAAATTTAAGAATAATGTTAAGGTTACGAAAGATGTCGGTTGGTTAATACCGGGATTGAATGTTAAAAGATGGCTTTTTTTAATATTTTTGGGTTCAATTTTAATAGTATTGGGTTTTCTTATTCTTGCTGACATACGCCCTGTATATCAGACCATGGAGTTGATAAGAAAGGCTGCAATGATATTGCCGTCTAATGTTCTGGCTGTTGCATTTGTTATTTTGGGTGCCGGAATATTTTTCAAAGGATGGCAGAAAACAACATTGTCCATTATGGATATGGATTCCAGAAAGGGTAATAACTCTCTTTTAGAAAGACTTTACCGCAGAAGCAAGCTTAATAAAGGTGCAAAAATTGTGGCAATAGGCGGCGGGACCGGGCTTTCAATGTTATTAAAAGGTATAAAAAAATATACAAATAATATTACTGCAGTTGTAACAGTCGGTGATGACGGCGGAAGCTCCGGAAGGTTGAGAGAAGAAATGGGTGTCCTACCTCCCGGAGATATCAGAAACTGTATTGCTGCGCTTGCTGACGATGAAGATTTGATTACAAAACTTTTCCAATACAGATTTAAAACCGGAGAAGGTCTTGAGGGTCACAGTTTCGGAAACCTGTTTTTGACTGCACTTTGTGCTATTACCGGAAATATGGTAAGAGCGGTTAAAGAGTCGTCAAATGTTCTCAATATAAGAGGGGTTGTGCTTCCTGCCACTCTTGATGATATGAAACTTGCGGCGCAGTTTGAAGACGGCAGGATTGTGCAGGGTGAATCAAATATTCCTGAGGCTCATGGTAAAATTAAACGTTTATTTACTGAACCTGCTGATTGTAAGGCTTTGCCGGAAGTTATTGCGGCGATTCATGATGCGGATTTAATAATCTTAGGCCCTGGAAGCTTATATACAAGTGTTATTCCAAACCTGCTGGTTTCAGGTATTGCAGAGGCAATTGACGAGTCACATGCAAGAAAAATTTATGTCTGCAATATAATGACCCAGCCGGGCGAAACAGATAACTATTCTGTCGCAAGCCACGTAAATGCTCTTATCAGTCATGCGGGCGGGAGAAAAATTATCGATGCGGTGCTTGTAAATAATTCACTTCCTGATAATATTTCAGAAGGTTATGCAAAGGGCGGTTCAATTCCTGTAAGACTTGATATGGAAAATATTGTTCCTACAGGGGTGAGTGTTGTGTCACAGAAGCTTATTCAGGAAAATAAAGAGGGGCTTGTAAGACACAGTTCACACAGGGTTGCAAGGGCTGTTTATTACTGGTACAAAAAATCATTACGGAAATAATATTTATGGTAAAAAAAACTGCGGGTACATTCCAAAAACTGAAAGATAACGGTGAAAAAATATCTATGCTCACGGCTTATGATTATTCAACCGCTCAGGTTTTGGAACAGGCCGGTATTGACGGAATCCTTGTCGGCGATTCTCTTGCGCAGGTCGTTCTGGGCCATGAAAATACTTATAATGTTACACTTGAAGAAATGCTTGTTTTTGTAAGAGCGGTTTCAAGGGGGGCTAAGAACTCTTTTATTGTTGGTGATATGCCGTTTATGACGTACAATGTTTCTGTTGAAAAAGGGCTTGAAAATATCGCCGGAATGATAAAAGCCGGAGCTAATGCGGTTAAGCTTGAAGGTTGTAATGAACATATTCTTACTCTAACAAGAAGATGTGTTGAATCTGGGATTCCGGTTCTCGGACATTTGGGCTTTACCCCGCAGCTGATGAATACAATCGGCGGATATAAAATTCAGGGTAAAAGTTTTGACGCTGCGGAAAAAATTCTTGAAAGCGCTAAAAAACTTGAGGAGGCCGGAGCTTTTGCCGTAGTTCTGGAACTCATGCCCGCTGAAAGTGCCGAATATATTACTAAAAATCTGCATATTCCGACAATAGGAATCGGAGCAGGTGCCGGATGCGGCGGACAGATTGTGGTAATTGATGATATTCTGGGTATGTTTACGGATTTTACACCTAAGTTTGTTAAAAAGTATGCAAATCTCCATGATACAATTTTGGACAGCGTCAGGAGATATTCTGCGGAAGTTAAAGAAGGGATTTTTCCGTCAAAAGAACAGTCTTTTGAGATGAAGGAAGAAGAAAGAGAGAAACTCTATGCTGATAAATAGTATTGAAGAAGTTAGAAAAAATGTAAAAGAATGGAAAAAAGAAGGTTTAAAGATAGGGCTTGTTCCTACAATGGGAGCCTTGCATGCGGGACATTTAAGCCTTATTAAAAAAGCAAAGGAAACCTGCGATAAAGTAGTTGTATCCGTGTTTGTAAACCCTATTCAATTCGGCCCTTCAGAGGACTTTGATAAATACCCGAGAACCCTTGATGCGGATGAAAAGTTATGTAATCAGGAAGGTGTAGACATAGTTTTTGCGCCGTCGCCGAAAGAAATGTACGGTGATGCCGGAAGATTATCTAATGATACTCTTACCTATGTTTGTCCTCCGTTTTTTTATGTAAATAAACTATGCGGCAAAACAAGAGTCGGGCATTTTGACGGTGTTTGTACGGTTGTTTTGAAGTTATTCAATATTGTTCAGCCTGATTGTGCTTTCTTCGGACAGAAAGATGCCCAGCAGGTAATTATTGTTAAAAAGATGGTAAGAGATTTAAATGTGCCTGTAGAAATTACGCAATGTCCGATTGTAAGAGAAGAATCCGGATTGGCGCTGAGTTCAAGAAATAAATATTTGACAGACGAAGGGAAAAAAGACGCTCTTGCTTTGAGCAAAATTTTGAATAATATTAAATCATGCTATCAAAAAGGAATAACTGATATTTCCGCACTTAAAGAAACTGCATATTCGTTCTTAACGGATAAGCATGATTTGGAATATCTGGAAATTCTTGATAAAAAGACTCTTGAAGAAAAACCTCAAGCGGATAATAATTCTATAGCCCTTATTGCATGCAGGGTTGAGGGGGTAAGATTAATAGATAATATTTATCTTGGAGGAATGTAAATGCATAAAAGCGTTTTAAATTTATTTGGTTTTCTTAAAAGTACTGCTCAATTTATAAAAATTGTTATAGTATTTTTTATTCTTCTCCATCTTTTATTCTGGATACAAAACCTTACCGGAAGCGAGTTTGGATTTCTTAAGCCGTTTGTTCCTATTTTGAGTTCCTTTTTATATATCGGGGAAGTGGGCTCTAAAGATTCAATGAATCTTTTAGGAGCCAAGTTTGAATATAAATATTTAATAGCTTTATTTGCATATCTGGTTCTTTATCTTATTGATCATCTGGCATACAGGGGGCTTGAAATAGCTGAGGGCGTTTATAGCAACGGATATAAAAAAGCCAGAGAAGCAGAAGAAAAAGCTTTTAATAAGAAGCTTGCAAGTGACCAAACTTCAGAGCAGAAAATGCTCAAACGTTATAATATATATGTTTCTACATCAATTAAACCGAAATTTTCTCACAGAGAACAAAAAGTTAACCTTGAAGAACAAAATATGATTATGAATAAGTTTTTGATAGAGAAAACAGGGGTTTCACCGACACCTTATGAGGGCGGCTTTTTGTACTCATTCGGAAATTTTGCAGCGGTAGACAATAATTTGCAATACTTTTTTAAACTTCTTAAATCTACTGCCCCATTGGATTATATTATATGTATTCAAATTTTGGGAAAAGATCTTGTAAAGGAAGATAAACAATTAAGAGAACTTATTTCATTGAAATTTGTGAATAAAATCAGCGCCTGTTCAGACACTGCGTACAGGTATAGATTTAATGCTTCTCACAGATACGAGACATCTCAGTTAGGATTGTTTCAAAAGGACGGAGAAACTTTTGAGGTGCATGAGTTCCGAGAGATGATATAAAAAGTACTATTTTCACTATTTTTGATGTAAAATTAAACAAGACCGGAAGGAGTAATAAATATGAGATATGATGCGGGTGAAGTTATAACGGCAATGGTTACGCCATTTGACGAAAAACGCGAGATTGATTACGATAAAGCGGAAATCCTTGCATACCAGCTTGTTAATACGGGTTCTGATGCCGTTGTAGTTGCAGGTACTACGGGAGAATCCCCTACTCTTACTTTTGATGAAGAAATTGAGCTGCTAAGCAGTGTTAAACGTGCTGTTAACGGCAAAGGTAAAGTTATTATGGGAGCAGGTTCCAATTGTACAAAAACTGCGGTTATGATGTCTAAGCGGGCTGAAAAAGAAGGTGCTGATGCAATTCTTTCAGTTGTGCCGTATTACAACAAACCGTCTCAGAGCGGTCTTATCGAACACTTTTCGGAAATTGCAAAATCTGTTGATTTACCGATTATACTGTATAATATTCCGTCAAGAACAGGTATAAATATCAGTGTCGAAACAGTAAAAACTCTGGCAAGAAATTTTCCGAACATAGTTGCTTTAAAACAGAGTTCGCCTGATATGGATATGCTAAGTGAGCTCAGAAGCTCTGTTCCGGCAGATTTTGCTATTTATTCCGGTGATGACAGTTTGACTCTTCCGATGCTTTCTCTGGGAGCACATGGCGTAGTTTCTGTTGCATCACATCTTTTCGGTAAAGAGATTAAGTCAATGATAAGAAACTTTAAAACCGGAGATACTATGACTGCAAGAAATATGCATATTAAACTTTATCCGATTTTCAAAAAATTATTTATGGCGCCAAACCCTGTTCCTGTCAAGGCGGCGTTGGCGTACAGAGAGATTATAGAGGATTATGTAAGACGTCCTCTAGTCGAGTTGACTAAGTCTGAAAGGGCGGAATTAATCTTTACATTAGACTCTATCTAGTCAATACGGTAAGATTATTCAAATGCTTTTTTGATAAAATATTCATATATTAATAAGGGGTATATATAAAATGAAAAACAAACTCATACTGTTTTGGCTTATTGTAGTTATTGTGATAGCCTCAATAATTACAATAGTTGTAAAACCTACAAAGTTAGGATTGGATTTGGTAGGCGGTTCAAGACTTGTTCTTGAAGCAAGTCCTGCAAACGGCATTGTTACGCCGGATATGATGTCAAGCTTGCAATTTGCTATAGAAAACCGTGTTAACAAACTCGGTGTTTCTGAAACAGTTGTTCAAAGATCCGGAGATAAAAGACTTGTTGTAGAGATTCCGGATGTTTCAGATTTGAATCAGGCAAAAGCATATTTAGGTGAAACTGCTGAACTTGATTTTAGACGTCCGGTAATGAAAGACGGAATTGAAAGCTGGGAAACGACAGGCTTAACCGGGAAGGATCTTTCTAAAGCTAACTTAAGTACTTCGCAGAACGGTCAATGGGTTGTAGATTTAGAATTTAATGATAACGGAACGAAGAAGTTTGCAGCTTTGACCAAAGAAATGGTCGGACAGCAAATGGCAATCTTTTTTAATGGAGAGCTTCAGTCCGCTCCTGTAATTCGTGAGCCTATTCCTGGCGGAAGAGCTCAAATTTCCGGCGGTGACAGCGGCTTTGCTTACGAAGAAGCTAAGACTATGGTTGATCTTTTAAATGCAGGTGCGCTTCCTGTTCCTGCAAAAATTGTTGAAGAAAATACCGTAGGGCCTACATTAGGTGCTGATAGTATTGCTAAGTCTAAAATTGCAGGTGCAATCGGTTTAGGTTTTGTAATGATATTTATGGCACTATATTACCGGGCACCGGGCTTGATTGCTGACGTTGCACTAATTATATATGGTTTAATGCTCTTTGCGTTATTTAAAGCTATACCTGTAACGCTTACTCTTGCCGGTATTGCAGGGTTTATTTTAAGTGTAGGGATGGCTGTCGATGCCAATATCCTTATTTTTGAAAGAACCAAAGAAGAATTGAAAGCCGGAAGAACTTTGTTTACGGCGATTAATTCAGGTTTTGACAGAGCGTTTACAAGTATTTTTGACTCAAATATGACCACGATTATTACTTGTATAATACTTTATTGCTGCGGTACAAGTGTTGTAAGAGGTTTTGCTCTGACACTTGCAATCGGTGTTATCGTTTCTATGTTTAGTGCGATTACTATAACCAGAAACTTTATGCATTTAATATTTGGTACAGGAA
>CALVCR010000134.1 GCA_944326125.1 Candidatus Gastranaerophilales bacterium
AAATATAGGAGTGATATGGGAAACGCTGAAGCTTTAGATATTGATTTATCGTTAAAGAAAAATAATGTTGATGAATTCTTTTATAATCTTAGTGAAAATCCTAACGGGTTTAAGAACAAAGATTTTCGCTATACGTTAAGTTTAATTTACCAGCTTATAGAAGATGAGTTTGAAGGAATCTTTCTTTCTCCAAATTCTCCTGTAAGAAATACCGATTTCTTTTTGATAAACCAGAATGGTAAGCTCTCATTTTTTGTTACTCCTACTAATAATTTTCAATTCTATTTGAAATCAAAAGGTTCAATGTTTAGATTCAGTCCCAAAGAAGTAAACGGACAAATCGGCTATGTTATGCCTCTTGATTTAGTATTGGATTACTTTGGCGGATTTGGAGAAATAGTGGACTTTTCTTCGCTTACGCAGACTTTTGCATATTTTAACAAGCTTACTCACTTTGCGATGAAGCTTATTGAAAAATTGTATTTTATTCCGACTGTTAAAAGAAAAGAAGGCCCTTCCGGAGGTTCGTTTAGAATAGTTTATGAACCTATTGTATCTAATCAGGAATCTGCAAGGATTATTAACGAACTTGAAAAAAACATTCCGGAAAACTTATTTATACAAGGAGAAGAACCAAAAAACTTTGTAGAAAATTTTGTAAGAGAATACTTAAACTACCTTATCTATAAATTCCTCGGGATAAAAGCTTATAGATTTAAAGATATCAAATCAGGCCACTATATGATTAAAGACCTTGAACAAAGATGTCTTCTTAAAGGAAAAGATGTTGCGGAAAATATTGCGCAGTGGTTTGATGAACTTTATTTAGGGAAATACGATCTTATTCCGTTCTTTAAAGTGAATAAAATCAGTGATGACCAGTTTGAGTTCAAAATACATATTAAGAACAGAAAAACCGGAGAATCTATTCTTATTGACGACTTGTATCACAAAGATAAAATTTGGGATTTAGCATCGGAAGATATTGGGAAAATCGTTGAAAAACAGCTAAACTACGCTCTACGTTATATGCCGGAATTGGAAACATTGTTTGAAGATGAAGAAAAACTTTCTCTTACAATGAATCTTAATGAGGTTTATAAACTTATTGCGCAGACTGCATATTATCTTCAAAAGGCCCAGATTGAAGTTATCCTGCCGGAAGAGCTCACAAATATTATTATTCCGAGAGCTTCTATTAATGCGAAAGTTAAAGCCGCACGCTCTGACGATTTAATGGAAATATTTAATACCGTATCAAGCAGCGCAATTTCTCTTGACGATATTTTAGAATTCTCTTACGAAGTAGCTCTTGGTGATGAAAAAATCTCTTTAGAAGAGTTTAACAAACTGGTTGAAGAAAGCGATGGACTTATTCAGTACAAAGGAAAATATATTCTTGTAGATAAAGCTGAGGGCAAAAAGCTTTATGAGCAGATAATGAATGCTAACCATAAGAAAATGACAAGACTTGAACTTATTCACGCTTCTATGTCAGGTCAGCTTCAAAACTATGACTTTAATTACGATGAAGCCTACGCAAATGTTATCAAAGATTTTGCCAAACCGGTGGAGGTAACTGAACCTAAAGGATTAACAGGCGAGCTCCGTCCTTATCAGATGACCGGGCTAAAATGGCTCTGGACCAATGTTTCAAAAGGATTTGGATGCTGTATGGCGGACGATATGGGGTTAGGTAAAACTATTCAGGTAATCAGTCTTATTCTTAAATTAAAAGAAGAAGGTAAACTTAAAAATCCGGTTCTTGTTGTATGTCCGACAACCCTCATGGGAAACTGGATGAAAGAACTCCAAATGTTTGCTCCTTCTCTTAAGACAACAACTTACCATGGATTAGACAGAAAACTTGATTTGAAAAATGATGTTATTCTTACAACTTACGCTATTATGAGAATAGATGTTGAAGAACTTAAGAAAAATACCTGGGGAATGGTTGTTGTTGATGAAGCCCAGAATATTAAAAATCCTGATACTGCGCAAACCATTGCTATTAAAGCTCTAAAATCAGATATAAAAATAGCAATGACCGGTACCCCTGTAGAAAACAGACTTACTGAGCTTTGGAGTATTTTTGATTTTATTAATAAAGGTTACTTAGGCTCTATGAAAGAATTCCAGAAGAGCTATGCTATTCCTATTGAAAGATTTAAAGAAAAATCAAGAGCTTCAAAACTTAAGCTTTCTGTTTCACCTTTTGTCTTGAGAAGACTTAAAACCGATAAAAGTGTTATTTCAGATCTTCCGGATAAAATGGTTATTAATGATTATTGTTATCTGGCTAAATCACAGGCTATTTTATATGAAAAAACTCTTAATGAAATGATGGAAAAAATCAGCGGATTTACCGGCGTAAACAGAAGAGGTAATATTTTTAAACTTATTACCGCCCTAAAACAAATATGTAACCATCCGTATCAATTCTTAAAAAGCGGCGGAACATCAAAAGATCTTTCAGGAAAGGCAGAAAAGTGTGTTGATTTGGTTCAAAGTATTATCGATAATAACGAAAAGACACTTATCTTTACTCAGTATAAGGAAATGGGTGATTTATTAACCAAAATCATAACAGAAGAATGCCTTACTGAGCCATCATTCTTCCACGGTTCACTAACAGTTCCTCAAAGAGAAACCTTGCTTGAAGATTTTCAAAAGAATGACGACAGGAAAGTTATGATACTTTCGCTTAAAGCGGGCGGAACAGGACTTAACCTTACAAGTGCAACAAACGTTATCCACTACGATTTGTGGTGGAATCCTGCCGTAGAAGAACAGGCAACCGACCGTACTTATCGTATAGGTCAGGACAGAAATGTTATGGTGCACAGGCTTATTACTCTCGGAACTTTTGAAGAAAAAATCGACGAGATGCTTAAGTCTAAAAAAGAACTCGCTGATCTTGCCGTCTACGAAGGAGAAAAGATTATTACAGAACTTTCAGACGAAGAAATCTACGAAATTTTCTCTTTAACTGCTGGCTAGGGGCTCAAAGTATAGGTGAAATAATGTTAAAACTTACATCTGACAAATTCTTAAAATTAATACCTTCGCTGTTTGAAATTAATCTTAATTCAGACAAAAGCGGAAGTACAATTTTCTCTAAACTTGAACAGGTTATAGGATTTGATGAAGGTTTTATCTATTTTCTGAATCCGGAGAGTCTTCAGCTTAAATACACTTATAAGACTCATTCCAATTACAAAATCAATGATACTTTTAAAATTACTCCGAAATTAAAAAACTCAATCTATGCAAAAGATTCCGAAATCTTATCTCCGGATTCTGAGTTTATAAAAGTTGTCGGATTGTCAGAACTGAAGAAAAAATCTTATATTCTCGCAAAAATTTCTATAAAATCTACAGTTTTTGGGGTAATCTTGCTTGCAAAAAAAGAAATAGGGTATTATAGAGAAGCTGACCTGGAGGTTTTGAACGCAGCAGCTTGTATTTTATCCTATGTACTCAAGGATTTGGAACTCTCAGATGTATTCAAGATTCAATTGAAAGCCTTAAAAGATGGAATTTATGAAAAACACGAAGCCTATAAAACAATCAAAGAGCAGAATGAAAAAATTCTTGAAGCTGATAAGGTAAAAAATGAATTTCTGGCAAATATTTCACACGAGCTTCGCACCCCTCTAAACTCCATACTTGGATTTTCTGATATTTTAGGGGCAAATCTCTACGGGGATTTAAATCGTAAACAGGCAGAGTACGTTAACGATATCAAAATTTCGGCTACACACCTGCTTGGAATGATAAATGAAGTTCTTGATATGTCTAAAATTGAAGCTAGAGCAATGAAAATTGTTAAAAGTACCTTCTGGATATCAAGGGCTGTTGATGAGGTTTGTAATATTGTAGCTCCTCTTGCGGACAAAAAGCATATTGCACTTATAAAGAATCTTGAAGCTGATTTTGAAGTATTTGCGGATTACCAGAAAATACAGCAGATACTTTATAACCTTGTTTCAAATGCTATTAAGTTTACTCCTGAAAACGGCCAGGTTGATATAACCGCAGCGCCGGGGGCTAATTGCTTCAGACTAGTTGTTCACGATACCGGCATAGGTATTGATGAAAAATATCACGGTAAAATTTTTGCTAAATTTGTCCAGTTGGACAGCGCTTATACCAAAAAAGAAAGTTCGACAGGCTTAGGCTTAACCATTACAAAAGAACTCGTTGAACTTCACGGGGGGAAGATTTCTTTGATTAGTGAAGTTAATAACGGGTCAACTTTTATAGTAGAGATACCGCAGGACTAGTCGCTTATTTTTTCAAGCATTACAATAGCTTGAGCTTCTATTGCAAGGCCTTTACCAACAGCGTCAAGCCCTTCTTTAGTTTTAGCTTTAATAGATATATCAGTATCAGCCAGTCCTAATTCTGAAGCCAGAATGGCTTTCATCTGAGGAATGTACGGCATCATCTTAGGGGCTTCCGCAATAATATTTGCATCAATATTATTAATCCAATATCCTTCAGCTTGAACCTTATTTGCAACGCTTTTTAGCAGAAGAACACTGTCTGCGCCTTTAAAACGGTCATCAGTATCAGGAAATAATGTTCCGATATCATCAAATGCAACCGCTCCAAGCAATGCATCAATGATTGCATGTACTAAAACGTCTGCATCAGAATGTCCCAAAAGTCCTTTTTCGTAGTCAATTTTTACCCCGCCAATAACAAGATCCCTGTCTGCTGCTGTGGGGTGGATATCATATCCGATACCAATTCTGTATTTTTGCTCAGCCATGTAAAACCCTCTTAAATCTTCCAAATATATTATAACTCATATTAGGTTAAAAGTCACTATTCTTGTTTAAAATTAAACAAATTTAACATTTCTTAACATTTATTACAGCAAAAGGCAATTTTTTGGAAGTTATATACTTTATATATATGTAAGAGTTATTTAATAAGAGAGAGTAAAAAAGATGACAGCATTATATGACGCAATCGAAAGAAATAAAAAACCTGCAGGAGCATTAG
>CALVCR010000135.1 GCA_944326125.1 Candidatus Gastranaerophilales bacterium
AGGAGGTTAAAATGACGATTAGAAAACTTACTGTGGCAGCTGCAATTGCCGTTGGTATAGCAACGTGTTCGTTCAATACGGTAATGGCAGCCTGCCCATGTGACCAACGCCCTGTAGTAACTCAGGGTGCATGTCCTTGTGAAAAGGACATTCCGGAAGTTACCGGAGCAGCATGTCCTTGCGAGCCGGCACCGGAACCTTGCGGCTGTGACAAAGCCCCAAAATGTGAACCGGATCCGGTTCCTTCATGTGCACTTTGTCCGGGAGTTAAAGATCTCCAGAGAAGTGACATGAGACAGGTTTATGCATATCCGAATGCAATTTACGGATACAACAACTTTGTAGGTACACAGGCTGATTCTGTTTACTCAGCCGAAGGGTTTTCCGTTACAAGAGACAACTCTAAACTCAGCTCAACAACAATGGGAACAACAGTTGCATCAGACGGTTCTATCACTGGCGCTGCAACTGACATCCCTTGCCTTAACGAAATGAGTAAACATAACGGTATTCCTATTATCAGAGATGAATCTAAAATGGACGGAAACGGCTGCCCTATCCAAATGGGTACAGCAAACTCAATTCAAGCAATCAAAAAGAGCTTAGTACCTTTTGATTTGTCTCCGTTCAACGAAATGACAGGTGCGGCAGCTAACTTACAAATGTTCCCTGACGTTCCTAACGGATACTGGGCATCTTGCGAAATCGACAAACTTGCCACAAACGATGTAGTAGTTGGTTATCCTGACAGACTGTTTAAGCCGTCAAGAAATATTTCTCGTGCAGAATTTGCGACAATGTTAGTAAAAGGTTTTGATAAAGACATGTATTCTTGCCAGCCTGAAAAACTCTTCTCAGATGTACCTGCAAACCACTGGGCAAATTCAGCTATTACAGTTGCAGTACACCAAGACTTGTTAAAAGGTTATCCTAACGGAACCTTCCAGCCGAACCACAACGTAACAAGAGCAGAAGCTTTGTGTGCATTATCAAAAGGCGTAAAATGCCCTGAAATGGATAAATGTAAAGCACAAGAAATCCTTTCAAAATACTGTGACGGAAACACTGTACCTGAATGGGCACAAATTCCTATCGCAATTGCTTTAGACAAAGGTGCTTTAAACAACTCACCTAATCCTGATACAATTGCACCGTTCAAGGATGCAACAAGAGCGGATATTGCAGCCATGTTACAGAATATTCGTGTAAATGCAGGTATTGATAAAAACCCTGTAACAGCAAACAACGATTGTCCGATTTGCCCTGATAACAAACAGGCATTTGTAGAGAATGAAGAAATCGTTCAAATCCCGACATTACAGTTAGAATTCAAGGATCAGGTGACCGCAAAATCTTCTCACGTAGGACAAAGATTTGCAGCAAAAACACTTGAAGACGTAACAATTAACGGTCAGCTATTCCCTTGCGGATCAAAAGTTTACGGTAAGGTTGTAGAAGTTATAAGACCTTCAGGATGTCAAAAAGGTGCTTTAAAACTTGCATTCACAGAAATCGAAAACTGCGGATGCAGAGCAACATTACCTAGACAAATCCTTACAGCTCAAGTTGACAAATCAAATACACCAAATATTATTTCAAGAATTGTTACAGCACCTCTCACCTGGGGTGGTTCAATGCTCGGTATCGTAGGCAGAACAACCGGCGGTATGTTGACATCATTAGGTAACGCTTGCGAAGACGTAGCTTCCGGTACAGGTATTGCATTGGGTGAAGTATTCCAGGGACAGTTTGCAGCTGCAGGCAGAAGTGCAATGGATGTTGTTAAAGACACCGTTAAGGCTCCTATTGACTTAACAAGAACTGCATTGTCAGGTACAATGGGCTTGTTCCAGTCAACAGGCGACGAAGTAGCTTACTTAGTTGACGCTAAGGGATACAAAATCTCAGCTATTAACCCGAAAGAACACGTAACTATAGCTTTCGGATGCAGCGGCGAGTAAAAAGCCGTAGGCCGGTGTGAAGGACTGAAACGCGTTGTGGCAGCACAATGCGTTGGAAGTCCGAAACACTACGAAGCCGCCGTTGGGAGTGAAGCGCAAGCGGAACGACCGAACAAATCTCCGATTTGACAGGCGGATAAGCCGTAGGCCGGTGTGAAGCCCGAATTCGGCGGCGAGGAGCCGTCGAACTGAGGGCAAACACTACGATAGCGACATAGGAATCTTTGATTCCACAAGAGCTAGTCGTAGGCCGGTGTGAAGGACTGAAACGGCACTTTTTAATCGTTCGCTCATACTGAAAAGACCCCTGGCAGTAGTTTTTGCGGGGGTCTTTTTTTAATACTTTTTATTCAAACAATGCCTGAATAAACTCTTTGGAATCAAAGAGTTTTAAATCTTCCATTTTTTCCCCAACACCTACAAGCTTAACAGGAAGTTTTAAATCTTTTGCAATAGCAAGAACTATCGCACCTTTAGCTGAACCATCCAACTTTGTTAAAGCAACAGCCGTAAGGTTAACACAATCTTTAAAAACTTTTGCTTGAACCAGTCCGTTTTGACCGGTATTGGCATCTATTACAAGAATGCTTTCTCTCAAAGCCTCAGGAGCATTTTTATCAATAACCGTTTTTATTTTTGACAGCTCCTCCATCAGGTTAAACTTATTCTGGAGCCTGCCTGCAGTATCGACAAGGATTACGTCATAGTTTTCATTTTTGGCCTTTTGGATTACCTCATAAACAACCGAAGCCGGATCAGCCTTATCTCTTCTTACAATATCCGCGCCGGAACGTTTTGACCAGATATCAACCTGTTCTTCCGCCGCAGCTCGAAAAGTATCACCCGCCGCTATTAAAACCTTTTTATCCTTTTCTTTAAAAAAGTATGCCAGCTTTCCGATTAAGGTCGTTTTGCCGGCACCGTTTACACCGGTTATAAAATAAATATTCAGTTCATTTTCTTTATAATTAAGCTCGCTTGAACCTGCATCATCAAGGGTTTTGTTAAACTCATTAAGAAGAAATTCTTTCACTTGGGATGGTTTAATTTTGGACTGACCTCGTAATTTATCGGTGAGTTCAGAGGCATAATTCACCCCTAAATCAGCACTGATAAGAAGGTCTTCCATATCATCCAGCACAAACTCGGAGAACTCTTCTTCATCTCCTACCGCATCAACAACATTTCCAACCAAAGCCTGAGCCGTTTTAGATACAGTGGATTTTAGTTTATCAAAAAAGTTAAACATTTTTTAGCCCTTTAAGCCGTTTTCTACAATCACTTTAGCTAAAATACCGTTAACAAAAGATGAAGAATCTTCAGTTGAATATTTTTTAGCAAGCTCAACAGCTTCATCCACAACAACCTTAACCGGTGCCCCTTTTGTATAAAGAAGTTCTGTAATGGCAATTCTCAAGATGTCTTTATCCATTTTAACAAGGCGGGAAATATCCCATCCGTTTGAGTATTTCTGAATTTCGCCATCTATAGTTTTGTGATTATTTTTGAAAGCCTCTGCTATTTCACTTGCATAATCTTTTACTTCATTTTGATTTTCAAGTGTTGTAAACTCAGCTATTTCTAATGCAAGAATAGCTTTTTCGGCAACATCAAGCATAGTATCAACTTTTGCTATCATTTCATCTGTCATAGGAATCTGAACCGGCTTATTCTTCGCTCCGAGTGGACGGGAAAGATTTGATTCATGCTCAGCTTCATAGTTATCAAGAGATTCCTTAATATCGATCAAAGAACCTACTGTAAGTTTCAATTCCTCTGAAGCGGAATTTGAAAGAATTCTGACAGATTTCAGCATAATATCTTCAAAATCTTTTTTTGAATAATGTGTTATTTCTTTTTCAAACTGTGAAAACAATATAAGTGCTAATTCTCTTGCTGCACGTCTTGCCTGCATTTTTTATCTCCTTTGGTTTTACAGGATTATGTTAACATGAACAAGCAAGATTTTATATTATTTATTTTTTAAAAATATTTTCATTCTTTTGGAATTCTGAAACTTTATCAAAAAGATTTTCAGCTTGTGCAATCCCTTGTTCTGCACCCTGGGTAAAAGACCAGGATGTAGTTACACCGTCTTTGGTCTTAGTTATTTTAGTAGAATTTTCTGCCGCTTCCAAAAGTTCGCTATTAAGAACATTTTCGCCTGCTTCTTTGGTTTTACGTCCCCATTCCTGAGCAGTAGCAATTTTATCTTCGGTATCTACAGCTTTCGATTTAACACTCTTTATATTAGAATTTATCTTTCCTGCTTCAGTATCTGCCTCCTCAAATACTCCCATATAGGAATTTAAATATGTTTGCAGTTCTTGTTTTTCTTCTTCCGTAATAGTGCCATTATTTTCTTTTTCTTGCAAAGTGCTGATTTTTTCAGACAATTTACCGGCTTCTTTTTCTGAATCCTGATAAACTTTTTCAATTTCCTGCTGCAAATCTTCTATTTCCATAACATATTGCATTTGATCCTGCGTTTCTTTTTCAAGAGCTTCTGCCATTTGATCACAAACGTTACCCCAGGCTGTTGCATGATGGTAATTATCTTTAACTTCGGCAAATATTCTTCCAAATATATTTTTATTACGAAATTTATCAGCTTTGGCCGCATATTCTTCAGGTGTTATATTTGAGTAATTTGCCCAGTCAAATGACATAAAATTATCCTCATCTTACTAAACAGTTCTATAAATATTAAGTTATTTATAGACCGCCAATTTCGCAAAAGACCTTTTTTGTAACAAAACTTAGCAAAATATGATATAATTAACTGCGGAGGATTAATATGAAAAAACGTGCGATTATAATTGTAATAGACTCGATGGGAATCGGCGCTATGCCTGATTGTAAAGAATTCGGCGACACAGAAAAATGTAATACTTTAAAGAATGTCTGTGCTTTTAACAAAGGTTTAAACCTGCCTAATTTAGAAAAATTAGGACTCGGAAATATTCAGGACTTTGAGGGTGTAAATAAAGTTTTAAATCCTATCGGACAATACGGAACTTTGCAGGAAAAATCAAAGGGAAAAGATACAACAACAGGGCACTGGGAAATTGCAGGACTTGTAAGCGAAAAACCTTTTTCAACTTTTCCAAACGGATTTCCGAAAGAACTTGTTGACAAGTTTATTGAAGAAACCGGCTGCGGCGGAATTCTTGCAAACATTCCGGCAAGCGGAACCGCTATTATTGAAAAACTGAATGACGAACATCACAGAACTAAATTCCCGATTGTATACACCTCAGCAGACAGTGTATTCCAGATTGCACTTGATACGGATATGATTCCGCTTGAAACACTTTATGACTGGTGCAAAATCGCCAGAAGGCTTCTTGATGAAGGGAATTATAACACTGCAAGAGTTATTGCACGACCTTACAAAATTATTGACGGAAAGCCTACAAGAATCTCTAAAGACAGAAGAGATTATTCTATGGCCCCTCCTAAAAAGACAGTTTTGGACAAGGTAAAAGACTCCGGAGCCAAGGTTATCGGAATCGGCAAAATTGAAGATATTTTCTCAAAAGCCGGAATAACTCATGCTATTCACACCGGTTCAAATAAAGAAGGGCTCGAACTCACTTTACAAGCCGTAAAAAACGAACTTCCTCTTGATAAAATGATTTATCCGGGAGTAAATATAACTGATGATACAAGGGAAATTATCTTTACTAACCTTGTTGATACAGATATGTTGTACGGACACAGAAATAATCCGGAAGGTTACGGAAAAGCCATAGAGGAAATTGACACATACTTAGAAAAAATTCTCCCGCTAATCGGTGAAGAAGATCTTCTTATCGTCACGGCAGACCACGGATGTGATCCGACAGTAGAAGGAACTGACCATACAAGAGAATATGTTCCGGTTCTTTATTACTCTAAAGGAATTGAGCCGAAAGATTTAGGTCTTACACTCGGATTTGATTCTATAGCAGAAAGAATATCCGAATGGCTCTTTTAATGAGTCACTTTATTTTTTATAATTAAGTTGTATAATATAGACACACTCACCTTAACAAGGCGGGTTTAATATAAAACATAAGGAGAAAACAAATGAACGTAACTATTGAAGATTCTTGCATCGGATGCGGCGCTTGTGAATCAATCTGCGACGCAGTATTTCACGTAGAAGATAAAGCTACTGTTAAAGAAGCAGGCGTTTCAGGAAACGAAGCTTGCGTTAAAGAAGCAGCTGAAGCTTGCCCTGTAGGAGCAATTCTTGTAGGTTAATTACTTATAAATAAACAAAAAAGGAGTCTGATTTTATCAGACTCCTTTTTTGTTATTGAAACATTAATTACTGCGAGCGTGTGTCCGAAGGACATAATAGCGAGCATAAAAGATTGTGCTGCGCACAATCCTCAAGATGTCCGCAGGGCATTGAAAACAATACGTGCTTTCTTTTTCTTTTCGTACTTTTCTTTTTCTTTGCTTCGTAAATAAAGAAAAAGAAAAGTACAATAATAATTATATACATCAAACAAAATGATTGTCTCATTTTCTTTGATGTATAATTATCTTATGTATACTTTAGTTTATTCGATTAATAATGAAAAAGATCCTAGTACGGTTTATGTAAATCTTACAAATGCCTGTACAAATTCTTGCGTATTTTGTCTTAGAAACCAAAAAGATGATGTTTGCGGAGCTGAAATGTGGCACGATGATAAGTATACTCTGGATGATATAATCGAACAGTTTAAAAACTTTCCGTCTGCCAAAAACGTCGTATTCTGCGGTTACGGAGAACCGTTTTTGAAAAAAGATATGATGAAATCCTTTTGTGAATATCTGAGAAAAAATTATCCTGATATAAAAATCAGAGTCAACACAAACGGTCATGCTAATGCTATATACAAAACTAACGTAATTGAAGAATTTAAAGGACTGCTGGATGAAGCTTCCGTAAGCCTCAATTCAGATACGGCAGAAGAATACAATGAAATTTGCCAGCCAAAAATAGAAAATGCTTACGAAGAAGTCAAAAAATTTATAAAAGCTTGCTCTGATGCGGGAATTAAAACTACTGCAAGTGTAGTTACCGGCTTTGACAAACGTAAAATAAACACAGAAGAATGCGAAAAGATTGCAACATCCTTAGGTGCAAAATTCCGTAACAGAGAATTTATAACAAACGGATATTAAAGAGAAGGGAACCCCATAAAATGCAAATTCAAAAAATTAATAACACGCCTTTTCAGGCTAAACAACGTGCTCTAAATAACGGACAGTTATATAGAATGAAAATGCTGCTTACCAGAATGAACGAAGAAACTTGTATAAAAAAAGAAGGGAACGCACTTAGTTCAACAGTTGTTTCAGCATTAAACAGTAAAGATTCACGTCTTGTTGATACAAGGTTATTTTTTCACAAAGTAAAACCGGAAGAACAAATGACCAGGAACAGTATGCTAATTATGGGCAATACTCAACTGGTTATTGATAACTCAACAGGAAAAATAAGCGACTGGAACAAGCCGTTCTTTAGCTGCTGGAACAGTATTATGAAAAAAGTTGATAAAAGTATTAATTTCCTCTACGAAAACTTTTATAATACCGAATCCGTACAAAAAGAGAAAATTACTCTTCATGGATATTCACTCCGCGGATTCGAAGAATTAAAACCCGCAAAGGAAAAAATAAATGGTTAAACTTATTCTTGCATCAAATTCCCCGAGAAGAAAGCAAATAATGACTGATTTGGGGTTTGAATTTGAAGTAATTCCATCTAATTACGAAGAAAAAAGAGATACTGATATCTTTTCCTATGAAATTATAGAGGATTTAGCAACTCAAAAAGCTCTGGATGTAGTCAGGAGAGTCGGGCAAAATGAAATAGTTCTCGGAGCGGACACTGTAGTAGTTTTAGATAACAAAATATTAGGCAAACCTAAAGACAAAGAAGCTGCTTTTAATATGCTTAAATCATTATCAGGAAGAACTCATTCAGTTGTAACTTCTCTTTGCGGAATAAACACAAAAACAAACCGGGCAGCACTTATTTCTACAACAAGCTACGTTAGGTTTAAAGAGCTTTCGGATGAGCTTATCCATTATTATATAGATAACTTTAATCCGCTTGATAAAGCCGGAAGCTACGGAATACAAGAACTTCCTCCAAACTTTTTAGATAAGTATGAAGGAAGTTTTGAAAATATTGTAGGATTAGACCCCGAAGCCGTCAAAACAGTTATTCAGCAGCTGGAGTATCATCCGTAGGCAATCCTAAAGAAATCCGTTTGTCTTTCGGATTAAACTTAATAATTTTAGTATTAATTTTATCCCCGTTTTTCAGTATGCAGTTATTCTGGTTCTGGTATTCTGCAAGAGCCGATTGAGGAAGTAACGCTTCAACACCCGGAAGAACTTCCACGAAAGCTCCAAAAGCTTTAATACGGGTAATTACACCTTCTTTAACATCGCCTTCTTTCAACTCTTCTTCTGCTTTAATCCACGGATCAGGCTCGGTATTCTTAAGACTTAAGCTGATTCTTTGTTTGTCATGGTCAACATCGATAATTTCAACATTGATTTCTTGGCCGACTTTAAGCAAGTCAGTAGGATGTTCAACCCACTTCCAGGAAATCTGTGATAAAGGAAGCAGACAGTCAACACCACCGATATTAACAAATGCACCAAAATCAGTAATTCTTACAACTTCACCTTTAACAATCTGACCGACTTCAATCTGAGCAAATACATTCTTGCGAGTTTCAGCCATATTTGTTTCAAAGACTTTTCTGTTAGATAAAATTAAATTATTTTGGGATTTATCCAATGTAAGAATTTTAACATCCAGCTTGTCGCCAACATTACAAATGGTTTCTCTTGCACAGAGCTGTCCTTGAGGAATAAATCCTTGAACGCCGGAAATATCAGCAATCAAGCCGCCTTTAACAATCTGTGAAATTGTAACAGAGATTGTTTCATCAGCCTCTTTAACTTTTGCAAGTTCTTCCCAGGTATGTGCAAGGTGCACCTTCTTGTATGAAAGTGTGAATTTACCATTTTCGTCACAATCTTGAGTAATTAAAAATTCATACTCCTTGCCTTTTTCTAAGACATCTTCAACTTTTGCCTTTCTATCCGCAGACACCTCGTAACTCGGAACAAAAGCTGTACACTTAGCACCGATATCAACAATAGCTCCATCAGATTCGTAAGTACAAACAACACCATTTACAATATCACCCCTTTTAAAATTGTAATCATACTTACCTAAAAGGGTCTCAAAATCAGAATCTGAACACTTCTCAACCATTATCCATCCTCCATTGCAATAAACATGGGTTTATTATAGCATATTTACCTCAATTCATCAATAGGGATACATGTTTGAATAGTTTTTCATATAAAAACCTTGGCTAACACTGATTTTCCACCTTGTACTTGTGTTACAGCCGCGATTTTACCGCCATGTGTCAATATTATATATTCTACTTCATGTGAATGAATTTTTATAGAAATTCCATGCGATATTTTATTTCTTTCCTCTTCATTTAACTCATACCTTGGATAATCCAAGTATTCCAAAGGATAAATGAGGTTATTTTTAACATCTTCTTTTGTTTTTAAATCATCCAGACTTATAGAGCGCTCTAATGTAAAATATCCGGCTTTTGTGCGAATAAGCTTTATCAAATATCCTCCAACACCTAAAACGTCTCCTAAATCGTTTGCTATAGAGCGGATATAAGTTCCTTTTGAACAGTCTATATAAAGTTCCAGGATTTGAGATTCTTCATCAAAACTTTTTATTCTTAAATCGTTTATAGTTACTTTTCGAGGCTTAATCTCAACTTCTTCACCTTTTCTTGCATATTCATAAAGTTTTTTACCCTTAACCTTAATTGCTGAATATATCGGAGGAAACTGTTCTATCTCTCCTTTAAAATTTTCCAGCGCTTTTTCTACATCCGCTAAAGTCACTTTTTTATCAGAAGTTTTAACAATCTCACCTTCAGTATCATAAGTAGTTGTAGATTTTCCAAATTGAACAGTCCCGATATAAGCCTTATCATCAGCCATATATTCAATAAGCCGGGTAGCCTTTCCTATACAAACCGGTAAGACACCCTCCGCAAAGGGATCAAGGGTTCCTGTATGTCCTATCTGTTTTTCTCCGGTCAAGCGCCTTAGCACAGAAACAACATCATGAGATGTCATTCCTTTAGATTTATATATATTTATACTTCCAAAAAGTTTATCCTCCAAATATTCAACCTCCAAATATTAGTCCGGGGATTTGCCCCCAAATATTTACCCACAAATATTTACCCCCTATTTGATTTCACCTTTGGAGATTTTTTCTATGAGGTCAATAACTCTGGAACCTTGCTCAAGTCCGTCACTAAAAATAAACTTAATTTCCGGAGTAACTCTGAGTCTGATGCGTTTTCCTACTTCATAGCGAACTTTTCCGGTATTTTTTTCAATAATTTCTTTATCTTTTTCTACCTGCTCCGGCGTCCCTAAAACACTGTAGATAACCTTCGCAAATGAATTATCATGAGAAACCTCTACATCAACAACAGAAACAACACCTTCAAGCCCTCTAATCTCACGACGTAAAATTTCTGAGATATCTCTCATTAATTCTTTTCGCACACGTTCATTTCTTAAAGACATTGTTATTTTCTCCTTAACCTAAATATACGTTAGAAACATTATAACATAAAATTAAATAACCAAAGAGCGGGCTTGAGTTTCACTCAAGCCCGCTCTTCAAATTTTGTTATTTTAAGCTTCCTGAGAAGATTCTTCTTTCTGCGGTTCTGATTCAGCACCTGCTTTTCTTTCGAAAACAATTTTATCATCTTCAAGTTTTAAAAGAATAGTATCGCCGGGCTGATAAGCATTGGTTAAGATTTCTTCTGCCAGCTGATCTTCTATCTTCTTCTGAATCAAGCGGCGAAGAGGTCTTGCACCGTATGCTTCGCTGTAACCGTCTTTTGCAAGATAATCTTTAACTTCATCCGTAACTTCGATTGACAAATCGCGTTCTGAAAGACGTTTAAAGAGATCTTTCATCATTAAGTCTACAATCTGACGGATTTCTTCCTTGCTCAGATGTGAGAATACGATAATGTCATCGATACGGTTCAGGAATTCCGGTCTGAACGCTTTCTTAAGCTCTTCGTTAACCGTTTCTTTAAGTTTTTCATATTTATCCTGCTTAGCTGTTTCAGCAGTTGAGAAACCTAATTTACCCTGAGTTGTAATCATACTTGCACCTACGTTAGATGTCATAATGATTACCGTATTTTTGAAGTTAATATGTCTTCCTTTAGCATCTGTCAAACGTCCGTCGTCAAGAATCTGGAGCATTATGTTAAATACATCAGGGTGGGCTTTTTCGATTTCGTCGAACAGGATAACCGAATAAGGTTTCTTTCTTACCAGTTCTGCAAGGTGTCCGCCGTCATCGTATCCGACATAGCCCGGAGGAGAACCAATAAGTTTTGCGGTTGAATGTTTTTCCATAAATTCGGACATATCAACCCTTATCATATTATCTTCACTTCCGAAAATTGCTTCTGCAAGAGCTTTAGCAAGTTCTGTTTTACCGACACCGGTAGGACCTGAGAAAATAAAGCTTCCGATTGGTCTGTTTGGTGATTTCAAGCCGACTCTTGCGCGTCTAATCGCTTTAGAAATAGCGGTAACTGCATCAGATTGACCGATAACTCTGTTATGAAGGGTTTCTTCAAGCTTAAGAAGTCTTTCGCTTTCACCTTCCGTAAGCTTAGTTACAGGAACACCTGTCATTGTAGCAACAACTTCCGCAACATCATCTTCTGTTACGGTCGGTTTGTTAGCATCATTCTGACGGCGCCATTCTTCGGAGACCTCTCTGATTTTATCCTTCATATTAGCTTCGTCATCTCTGAGAGAAGATGCTCTTTCAAATTCCTGATTTCTAATAGCTTCTTCTTTTTCTCTTATAATATCTTTCAGTTCTTTTTCAAGTTCTTTTCCTTCCGGAGAAAGTGTGCAGACTTTGAGTCTAACCTTTGAACTGGCTTCATCAATTACGTCAATTGCTTTATCCGGCAGGAATCTGTCGTTAATATACTTGCTTGAAAGCTTTGTAGCTGCAACAATTGCATCATCAGAGATAATAAGGTTATGGTGTTCTTCGTATTTAGGTTTTAGACCTCTTATAATCTCGATTGTTTCATCAATTGAAGGTTCTTCAATAATAACCGGTTGGAATCTTCTTTCAAGAGCTGAGTCTTTTTCAATATACTTTCTGTACTCGTCTGAAGTTGTAGCACCGATTACCTGAATTTCGCCTCTTGAAAGCGCCGGTTTCAAAATGTTTGCTGCGTCAATTGCACCTTCTGCAGCTCCGGCACCGATTAATGTGTGCATTTCATCAATTACAAGAATAACATTTCCTGCCTGGCGGATTTCGTCCATAATCTTTTTAAGACGTTCTTCAAATTCACCTCTGTATTTTGTACCTGCAATCAATAAACCCATATCAAGCTGGATAATCTTTTTATTTTCCAAAATATCAGGAACTTCGCTGTTAACAATTCTAATTGCCAAGCCTTCGGCGACAGCAGTTTTACCAACCCCCGGTTCACCAAGGAGGACAGGAT
>CALVCR010000136.1 GCA_944326125.1 Candidatus Gastranaerophilales bacterium
CCATTCTTGCTAGAGGAATACGTGCTTTATCAGCTGCAGCTGCTGCTGCTTTGAAGATAGCATCTACTTTTTCTTGTGAATAAGTCGCAAAAATTTTCTGCGCTTTGCTGACTTTAGAAATTAAAACCTCTAACTGATCAAGTGTTTCGACAACATTTGGTGCATTTAGAGCGTTTTCTAAATTTTCAACATTCTTTTTAGTTTTTGTTGCCATATTAGTCTTCTCCTATCTTATGTACGAGTATTCAATAATATTACAGCACAACGGAAAATTACTGTCAATAAAGGTGTAAAGGGGGTTAAAGGGGATAAAAACTGTTAAAAATACCCCTCAATTCCGCACCTTGAAACAATTTAGCGAGTGTACAGAATACACTCGCTAAATAAAAACTTAATAAAATCTTTATATTTTAATATTAAGCTACTTTAAATGGATTTAACTTAACATTTGGTGTTGAAAGGCCGCTCAAATTATCTTCGTTGACAACAGCTTCTTCAGAACTGTCTTCAGATTCTTCAGCAGGTTCTTCTCCTGAAAGTCTGCCGTCTATTATTTCCATATCAGATTCAATTGCTTCATTGAGGCTTTCAGTTGTTGCAGCGATACCGCCTTCACCGACAAAGGATCCGATACTTGTAATAACCGGTTCAATTATACTGTTATAATCTCCAACATATCCGTTGAAGGTTTCAAGAGCACCTCCGATTGCGTTTTTGAATGTTGCTAATAAATTTATATTATCGCTTAAACCGCCGATACCCTGCATAAGATTTCTTAAGTTTCCTAAAGCTCCGGTTGCTCTGATACCGGCTGCAGATTCCTGATCTGCTGCTGATATACTAAGTTCTGCAGCTGCAGATGCAGTTACAAAATTTGAGCTTGATGCGTTTGCTGCAGCTTCGAGGGCTTTTGCTGTAACACTATTTTCGACCCCTTTAACTTGAGTTTGGGTTGTTTCAGCAACGTTTTCTGCACCTTGCTGAGCAAGTTCTGTAATTTTTAATTCACCGTTTTCTTGAACTTCAACAGCATTACCTTTTGCAGTTTCAATATCAGTTACTGCTGCTTCAACTTCTTCTGCGGCTGCTTGAACATTTATTTGGATAGTTTCTACTTCAGCAATAATACCTGCAATTTGTCCTGATAATCCTTGAATAGCAGAAAGAAGTTCTTTTTGCTTTTCAGGGTCTGTTGTCGAAGCTAATTCTTTTTGTTTTTCTTGAATTTTTTCAATAATTTCATTTATCTGCTCTTGTTTTTCTTGTAAATCTTTCTGAGCAGTTTCGATTGTTCCGTTAGCAGTTGAAACGATACTTGCTTGATTTGCAATGTCATTACCGATTTCTTCCAAGCCGTTGTTTAATTCTGTTAAAGCTTTTTGCTGTTCTTCTGCAAGTTTTTTTGCATCTTCTTCACTTCTTTTTACTTCTTTTCTTGCATTAGCAGCTTCCTGATTTCCAAGTTTTTCAACGATAGATAGAACATTATTTATAAGTCCCTGTATAGCAGAAGCTTTCTGAGACTCGTTTCCTGTAGCGAGTTGTTCTGCATTTCCTGCTACACTCCAGATTGTATTAAGATAGGAACCACCTTTGATGCCGCCAAAAGAAGATAATTGGCCAAATACACCCTGCATCTGGTTTAATAGAGCTTTGTATTCTGAATTTGATCCAATACCTTGTGCCATCTTACTCAATCTTCCTATCGTTACTTACATATATAAAAAGTATTTAAAAAGTAGCTAATTTCAGGCTTTTAAATAATTGTTACAAAACTTAATATAAAACTGGGCATATGGCTGATGGTAATATTTCTTACGGTGGGGTACAAAAGATTTAGTAGATAGGTGGAAGTCAAAGATAGGATTGAAAAATGAAGAATTTAACAGAAAGAGAGTTGAATGTATTGTATTATCTTACAGCGGGATTAACAAATAAAGAAATTTCTAAAATATTAAATATTTCTGTGCATACAACTAAAGCTCATCTGGAATCAATTTTCGAAAAACTCGATGTGAAAAATAGGGTACAAGCTGCAATCAAAGCTGTTACTCTGGAGCTGGTAGATATAAAAACACTCGCATAAAACATAAAACAAAAAAAGGTGCGGCGAAGTTTTACTTCGCCGCACCTTTTTTATTTCTATTAAGCATTAACAGATGCTTTTTCTTCCTCTGTAACACCTTTAATTGTAAGATTAATTCTTCCCTTATCGTCGATTTTAATAACTTTAACGATTACTTCATCTCCGATATTCAGGTGAGGTTCAATTGTTTCAATTCTTTCCTGGCAAATCTGGGAAATATGAACCATACCATCTTTGCCGCCTCCGAGTTCAACAAAGGCTCCGATAGGAATAATTCTTACAACTTTGCCCTTAATAATCATACCTACTTCAGGTTTAAAAGTAAGATCATGAATCATTTTCTTAGCAATAGCTGCACCTTCCTGGTCGTTGGATGTAATAGTAACAATACCGTTATCCTGAATATCAATTTCAGCACCTGAAGCATCAATAATAGCTCTTATTTGTTTACCACCAGGTCCTATAACAGTTCCTATATCTTCAACAGGAATTGTCATTGTGGTAATGCTAGGTGCATACGGAGAAAGATGGTCAGCAGGTTTTGTGATAACTTTTCTCATTTCTCCTAAAATATGAAGTCTACCTTCTTTAGCTTGCGCTAAAGCTCTTCTTAACGTATCGTTTGCAATACCTTTAGCTTTCATATCCATTTGAAGAGCTGTGATTCCGTCATCATTACCTGTAACTTTAAAGTCCATATCTCCGAGGAAGTCTTCAATTCCTTGAATATCTGTTAATACAACAGGTTCTCTTCCCGGTTCCGTAATCATACCCATTGCAACGCCGCCGATCATACATTTAACAGGAACACCTGCATTCATAAGAGCCATTGATGAACCGCAGGTTGAACCCATTGACGTTGAACCGTTAGATTCAAGGACATCTGAAGTTACACGGATGGTGTATCCGAACTCTTCTTGAGAAGGAAGAGCAGGAACATTTGCTCTTTCTGCAAGGTTACCGTGTCCGACTTCACGTCTTCCCGGTCCTCTTAAAGGTTTTACTTCGCCTACTGAGAAGCCAGGGAAAATATATTTGTGCATATAAGTTTTTTCGGTTTCAGGGTCAACTCCGTCAAGTTCCTGTTTCATACCAGGGCCTGCAAGGGTTGCAACTGAAAGAATCTGTGTCTGACCTCTTGTAAACACAGCGGAACCGTGTGCACGAGGTATAACACCAACTTCACACCAAATAGGTCTTACTTCATTTGGTTTTCTGCCGTCAGCACGAACGCCTTCATCAAGAATCATAGCACGCATAATTTTCTTTTCTGCAGCTTTGAATTCTTCTGAAACAAAGTCAATACCGGTTTCTTCAATAATCTGGTGGATGTAGTGGTCTTCAGGAAGCGCTTCAACTCTTTCTTTAACGAGTTTTTTAGCTTCTTCCAGCTTATTTTGTCTGTATTCTCTGTCAAAGTTATGATATGCATCGAAAATCATATCATGTGCAACTTCGTCTATAATATTTTTTAATTCAGTTGTATCGTAAGGATTAACAAACTCTTCTTTAACAACTCCGCATTGTTTAGCAAATTCAACCTGTGCTTCACACTGTTTTCTGATTTCAACCTGAGCAAATTCTACAGCTTCCATAATGTCATCTTCTGTAACGAATTTGCAGCCTGCTTCAACCATAATAACACTGTCGTGAGTTCCGGCAACAACGATATCCAAAGCGGATTTATCAGCTTGCTGGTGAGTAGGGTTAGCTATAAGCTGACCGTCTACTTTTGAAACTCTTACAGCACCGATAGGTCCTTCGAAAGGAGCTCCGGAAAGCATTAATGCGCAGGAAGCACCCAGCATTGCTAAAGTATCAGGCTGATTTTGCTGATCATAGCTGAATAACTGGGCTACTATTTGTATATCATTTCTATAGCCTTTCGGGAATAAAGGTCTGATTGGTCTGTCGATTAAACGAGAAACCAAAATTGCTTTGTCACTGGCTTTACCTTCTGAACGGTTGTATCCGCCCGGAATTCTGCCGATAGATGACATTCTTTCTTCGTAATCAATAAGTAAAGGGAAGAAATCTATCCCAACTCTTGGTTCTTTTGATACAACACAGTGTACAAATAGCATTGTGTCCCCGCATCTTACTGTAACGCTGCCGTTTGTGGACTGTGCGTACTTACCTGTTTCTACAGTGACGGTTTTTCCACCGATTTCAAGTTGAAAACTTTTTGTTTCAGGTACCATTTTTTCCTTCTTTCTCCGGCTGCTCGATAGCCGGACTTCTTTTTCTATCTAACTTTTAAATTCCTTCTAAATTATAATATAAACATGAAAAATACACAAAAAAAGAGCTCCCTTTTTAGGGAGCTCTTTTAGATTACATTATTTATAAAGGACTTTTAAATTATTTTCAAATATTGCACCTGTGCATGCTTTGTAGTCTGTAGCTACAGAATTATTCGGGCACGCAGTCTGCCATTCACAGGCAGTATCCGAGTCTGCCCAGTTTGAGCTGCCGACAGGACGAAGCGAACCGTCATTCCACCAGGAGAATACAAAAATGTCTGTACCGATAGCGTTAGGTTTTGCGGCTGCATTAATATCAATATAAACATTACCTATACGCTGCTTATGCGGAGCTTTTGTTGTATCCGGTGTTGCGTCATAATTAACTACATAAAGGATTCCATCATTTGCTATCATAGGAGTTCCTTCAGAAAAAGCGGCTCCGACTTCACATCCGCCTTCTCCTGATTCATCAATTGCCTCTTGAGAAACATCTGCCGGATAGGTATATTCTGCGACTTTCATGTGGTTGCTGAGTGCATTTACATATGCTGAAAGTTTAGCCGAAGATTCTTCTTCACCTGTATCCGCACTGCCTCCATCGCTATCCAAGAAGCCTGTGTCTGTAAGTATATCTACAGAGTTATCATTTAAAAGAGCTGTATTAGCCTGTTCAAACATTGAAACTGCTTTTGCAAGCTTAGGTCCAATTTGAGCGTTGGTTGTATTACTCATTAATGTAGGCAGGGTAATTGCTGCTACAACACCGATTATAGCAAGAGTTATTAAAACTTCTGCCAACGTAAAGCCTTTTTTTATCATATAAAACCTCTCTTGATAAACTTTTAACCACAAAAATACTAGCATAAAACTAGTTATATGTAAATATTTTATGAGATTTCATTATAAGACTGAATTTCAATTTTCGAAAGATTTTTAGAAGCTTTTGCAAATTTTGTCATGCCTGGAGGGGTTAAGGCTGCAAATGTAATTCCCATCCCTGCTGCAAGTCCTGCAATTGCACCCCCGAGAGTCGCAAATACCTGCTTAAAAGTTGAGTTTGCTTTTCTTGTCAAATATATAGGAATTCCTGCCCCTATTAAAGTTGTTAACAGGGTGATAATTTGTGATGTTTTTTTTCTTTTTTCGATATCTTCAGGGGAAGAATGTTCAAGAGCATATTTTTGAATTTTAGGTGCAGATTCCATAATATCATTGTAAGATTTTTCAAATATGTCTGCATCCTGCGGGGCAATAGTCATTTTTCCTGCTTCTTGCCCATTTTCATCAACAACCTGGTAAATAATTCTGCCGTTAGGGGTTGTACCTATTCTATTGATGCCTCCAAATGACGAGTTTTGGCCATTAATACTTTGAACCATATAGAACACCTTCACACTTGTAACTTATATATAATAACGTAATTTATCTGAAAAAATTGCTATTTTGTAACTGAATGTAAACTTATCTCAATTGATCCGTATTTGGATAGTAAGCTTCCTCTTTATTTTAAAAATAAAAGGTGCTAATATTAGCTTATGTTGAATTTGTATATTACATCAGCTAACAGAGGTGATGGAAAGACCTTTCTTTCCGCAGGAATTGCTGCGACTATGCAAAGTTTAGGGTATTCTACCTGTGTTTATAAGCCTATCCAGACTGCAGGAATTGAAATCAACGGGTTTATGCAATCCCCTGATTTAACATTTATAAAGTCAATAGATCCTTATATAAACACAAATTTTTCATATCTTTTTAAAACGAAAACAGAACCCTTAATTGCGGCTGAAATGGAGAATGAATTTATTGATGTAGATTTAATACATAAAGAATACGAAAGGATTGTACTACACACTGATTGTACTATTCTTGACGGTGACAACGGCTTATTGAGTCCTATTGCTCCTTCAATTCAAACTGTAGACATGATTAAAAAACTGCAAGTCCCGGTTCTTTTTGTAATAACCCCGGGGGAAGATTCTATAAATGATACTTTATTATCAATCTATACTGCACAGGAAAAAGGGGTAGATATAAGAGGGGTTATTATAAATGATATTAAGGAAGGTTGTTCTAAAGAACTTTTAACTGCTATAACACGCGTAATTGAAGAATATTCTAATGTAAAGATTCTCGGGCTTTTGCCTCATCTAGGGGATAAAATTATACCGGAAGAATTAATTACATCAATTCTAAACGGTATTGATATAGAAAGTATTTTTAAGGTCAGAATAGAAAAACTGGAATTTAACTAAATGATAATAACCGGAGGAAAATATAAGGGGCGTAAGATTTTGGCTCCGGATGAAAAGATTACCCGTCCTACGCTCTCTAAAGTTCGGATGGGGGTTTTTAATTCCTTGTATTCATTGTTAGGGAGTTTTGAGGACAGAACGTTTCTGGATTTATTCGGAGGCTCCGGTATTATGGGGTTGGAAGCTCTCTCGAGGGGATTTGCAAAGGTTCTGGTTATAGAGAAAAATCAAAAAGCCGCTTCTGTAATTAAGAAAAATTATGAAACTCTTAAACTTGCTCCAAATTTAGTAATAGGAGACAGTCTGAAGTATCTGGAAAAGCTTGATGAATTTTATGACGTTATTTATATTGATCCTCCTTATGAGAGCGGATTATATGAGAAGGTCTTTTCGCGAATAAAGACTAACTCAATAATAGTTGCGGAACATTCAGATCCTATAAATGCCGGAATGGAGCCTTCTAAAACTAAAAATTACGGCGGTAAGTTCGTCAGCTATTTTTATTGATAAATCCAAGAGTGCTGTACAAAGCTTCGATTCGGATAAAATAATCTATATAAATCCTGAAATAGGATTGAATTATTATCGGGAGAATTATAAGGGAAGAGTATTAATGTATTTTTGTAAGGTTCCAAAGTCGTAGATTTCACGGGTACATCTTTTAAGTCCTGATAGTCCGCTGATATAATTCTGTCATTATGAGTTTTTTCTATGTATCCGTTCAACCGTTCTTTCGCTTTTCCTGAAGAATATATAGAAGCAAATATCATATCAAAGGAGTCTTTATCTCTCCAGGATTTGTAATTAAACTGGGAATGAAAAATGCTTTCTCCTGAGATAAACGCATCGTCAAGTGTAACAAGGGTAGAACCTTTAGGCAGTTGCTCCGATAGAGTTTTATAAGCATTATTAGCGGAAGTTGCATTTCCGTATTTTGAATTTTCCCAGTAAACAAATCTGTTGGGGGGAATATCATTTGCAAGCTGATACATATAATTAATCAGAGAAAAGCTCTTTTCCGGTTTGGTAACGTTGTAGTAGATTTTACTTACATCTTTCCCTGATTTTCGTACATCGTTTTCAATAAGTTGTTTTAATTTAACAAGTTTTTCACTCATAGTTTTAAAAGAGCAGGCATAGAAATGTTTATCCATGTATTCAAGCAGATTCTTACGTTCGGTTTCGGATGTGCATCCCTGCTTTATACATTTTTGTGCTGTTTTAATAAATTCTTCTTTACTCGGGAATGTTTGTGACAGGTTGTCCGCAATATTTTTAGGAGACGGATTGTTATTAGCATTCAAATCTGCGATAACAGGCGTAATCCCGAGATCTTTTATTCTTTTTAGATTCCTGCCGTTAAGCATAGTATCCATAAGTTCTTCATCTGACCTGTTAGGGCTGGATTTCTTTAGTCTGTTCAACATTGAAAGTTTCTCTTCAACCAGTTTTTCAAAATCCTTATGCTGTTCAAAGATGTTATAAGAACCTTCAAAATCTTTAATATAAATAAATTTGTTTTTGGTTTGTAAGGTTTTGAAAAGAGTAGTGTTTGTATTTTTTAATTCGTTTAGATAATCAATTGTACGAGAATCCAGAATAATAGCACTTAAGTAACCGCCGTTTAAAGGACATTTACCGATTGTGCCAAATCCGTTGTTATAAAAATATGAAAATACCTGATTTAAGGTAAGAAGCTTACCTTGAGGGATAATTTCTTTTTGTATTTCGTGATGCTCTGCCGGTTTTTGCGGGGCTTTTGATCGTGTTTCGTAGCAGTAAGTCTTTTTCTTCTTGCCGTACACATTTCTGAAATTTTCTATGTATTCAATTTTGTGAGAGTCAAGCCAGTTTTTAAAATCCATAATCTTACTGGAATTGGAAAATCCTGTAAGACGCTTCATTACTAATAAAACCTGCTCTTTTGGATATTGGTTAAATTTGTTTATAATTTTTTCAATTTTTTCGGGACTTACTTGAGAAGTCATTTCTGAAAGCTTGTGGTAAATTTGTTCCAACTTAATAATTTCCGTGCTTTTCTGGAAACTATCTATAACATTAGGTTTTAGTATTGGTTTTGTTATCCGGGAAATGTTAAGTGTTTGAACGGGTGTGCTATTTAAAAAAGACTGGATTTTCATATAAATTATAAAAATCCTAAAAAGATTTTTTGCTATTTGATTGTCATTAGCTCTCTTTACTTTCCGCCATGTTTAGCATACACTGTAAGGGTTAAAAGGGAGAATTTAGAGAAAGGGATAATTATGACAAACCGTGTTTTATTATGCATAATGGACGGATGGGGCATAAGTTTGGGCGCAGAAAAATATGACGCTACAAAGCTCTCACATCCGGTTAATGTTCCAAAACTTATAAAAGAAGATCCATCTACAATTATTCACGCTGACGGTGAATATGTAGGACTTCCTGCCGGACAAATGGGTAACAGCGAAGTCGGACACTTAAACCTCGGAGCTGGAAGAATCGTTTATCAGGATTTATCAAAAATAAATAATGCCATAAAAGATGGTTCATTCTTCCAAAACGAAAAATTTCTGGAAGCAATTGAACACGCTAAAAAGAATAACTCATCACTTCACTTGTACGGTCTTGTATCAACAGGCGGAGTGCATTCTTCTTTAGATCACCTGCTGGCTTTAATCCAGCTAGCTGCGAAAGAAGGATTAACCAAAGTTTATGTTCACGCATTCCTTGACGGAAGAGATACTCCACCGGCAAGCGCTTGTGAATACTTACAGATAGTAGAAGACGAACTCAAAAAATATAATCTTCCTCCAGTAGCTAGTGTTATCGGAAGATATTATATTATGGACAGAGATAATCGCTGGGATAGAGTAGAAAAAGGTTATAACTGCCTATTATTCGGAGAAGGAAATAAAGCCGCTTCTGCAATTGAAGGTGTAAAAAAATCTTACGAAGAAGGAGTTACTGATGAATTTGTTCTTCCTATAGTTGTTGGTGGCGAAGAATCAAGAATTCACGACAATGATTCGATTATTTTCTTCAACTACAGACCTGATAGAGCCAGAGAAATAACAAAAGCTATTAATTTTAAAGATTTCGACGGCTTTGATAGAAAGAAAGTCTTAAATAACATTTATTACTGTACAATGACAAGCTATGAAGAAACATTTACGTTCCCTGTAGCATTCCCGAAAACTCACCTTGTAAATATCCTTGGAGATGTTCTGGAAACTAACGGAATTAAACAATTTAGAACCGCTGAAACTGAAAAATACGCTCACGTAACATTCTTCTTTAATGGCGGTATTGACGAGCCTCAGCCGCATGAAACAAGAAAACTTGTTCCATCTCCAAAGGTTCCGACATACGACATGCAGCCTGAAATGAGTGCTTACGAAGTTTGCGAAAATGTTCTTAAAGCTATTGATAACCCTGAATACGGATTTATTCTGGTTAACTTTGCAAATCCTGATATGGTCGGTCATACAGGGGTTGTTGAAGCCGCAACGAAAGCTTGTAAAGTAGTTGATGAATGTGTAGGTAAGATTGCAGAAAAATGTAAAGAAAACGGTGTTATTATGCTTCTTACTGCTGACCATGGAAACGCTGAAGTTATGGTGGATGAGACTACCGGAAAACCTCATACGGCGCATACTACTAACGAAGTTCCGTTTGTTGTAATCAATGGTCCTGAAGGATTAAAACTCAAATCTGACGGAGCATTATGTAATGTTGCACCTACAGTGCTGCAGCTTATGGGTATTAAAAAACCGGAAGAGATGACAGCAGATTCATTAATTGGTTAAATTTATACAGGAAGGGAGATCTAATGATTCTCCCTTCCATTCGTAAATATAGGAGTGATATGGGAAACGCTGAAGCTTTAGATATTGATTTATCGTTAAAGAAAAATAATGTTGATGAATTCTTTTATAATCTTAGTGAAAATCCTAACGGGTTTAAGAACAAAGATTTTC
>CALVCR010000137.1 GCA_944326125.1 Candidatus Gastranaerophilales bacterium
TTTTTATAGGCGGAATCGTATGTTTGACTCCGCTTTTCTTTTTTTCCTGGGCTTGTTCCTGAAATACCGGAGGTGTAAAGAATGCTTCGCCGGTAAAGTCAGACGGATCTACAAAAGAATATTCTGACGCTCTGGCAGAACATGTTATTAATATTGATGCTGTAAATAATATTGCTAATCTTTTTTTCAAAATACCTTACCTGCTATATATAATTTAATGGGTTATTTGGCTGCCCATTTACCCTGACTTCAAAGTGGCAATGAGGCCCTGTGCTGTAGCCGGTTGTTCCTTCATAACCTAAAACCTGTCCTTTATTTACTCTCTGGCCGTTAGATACGGCAATAGAATTCATATGAGCATACAATGTTGTAATCGGTTTTCCATTAACAATTCCGTGTTCCAGTATAACAACTTTTCCATAGCCTCCGTACCAGCCGGAATAAATAACCTTTCCTGAGTTAGAGGCACGAATGGCACCAAGATTAGGCCCGCCGATATCAACTCCTGAATGGAAAGAACGGCTGTTAAATATCGGGTGTGTTCTCCATCCGAAAGGTGATGTGATTCTTCCTTGTATAGGCTTGATGAATCCTGAGGCAACCTGAACTCCGGAGTCTTTTGCTGTTTTGTTAATATATGAACCTATGCTTGCAGATTGTTTTGCAAGCTCTCTTTCCGCCTTCTGATAAGCTACACGGTCTGTGCGAAGCTTGTTAATCATATCTTCATTCTTCGCAATTGCTCTTTGAATGTACGATTGCTGCGTGTTTATAGAAGCAACGGAACGTTCCAGATTTCTCTTCTTAATTTCTATATTATATTTGAGGTTTGCAATTTCCTGAGCTTTAGCCTTTGCTGCGGCCATTTTGTTGTAATCATCTCTTAAAATAATTTTTTGATAATATAACCTGTCAACAAGGATATTAATGTCTTCAGAGCTTAAAAGGATTTCAAAGAAGGCTTTTCTTTGGAGTTTAAAAACACTTCTTATATGTTTTGCCAGAATATAATTCAGGTTGTTGTATTCACTGGAAGCTTTTCCCAGCTTGACCTGGAGGTTGTCTAATTCTTTTTGAACAGCTCGAATCTGGCTTTTAGATGCCTGTAAGTCATTGGTTGCATTTTCAAGCTTTTGCTGGTTTTTGTAAAGTTTGTTGGTTTCAAGGCTTTCCAGCCATTTGAGTCTGTTAATTTTAGCTCTGGTTTGTCTTTGCTTTGTTGCAATATCTGTTGCATAAGAAACAGAACACCCTAAAGTGTTCAACAAAATTGCTAAAAATATTAAAATATTTAATATTTTTTTTAAGCCCACTCTTATCCCCCAAGATTAGGAAGTATCATAAGCAATCCCATCCCAACTGTCCACAGGATAAAAGAAACCGCTATTAAACCAACTATCAGTTTTTTATGTTCTCTAAAAAATTCCATTGCAACCTCTTTCAATATAATAATACAAACATGCCCAAAGAGCAAATATTTATATTGCAATGCACTGATATTAAATTTTGTAAAATCTTAATAGCAAATTTTTTTCTTAGAGGATTTATATAGAATGTGTGTTAATTTAAAAAGGAGACTAATCAAATGACTTCTGTGCAAAAAATCTCGTCCGAATTAAATACTGTAAGAGTATCTTCCGGAAAAAATCTTGGTAAATTTTCAAATAATTTTATTAAAAATAATTCGGTACAAAAAGATTTATTTGTTGCTAAAAATCCGAAAATAAAAAAGGCTTTTCTGGGCTTATCTGCAGCAGGACTTTTGCTTGGTGCGCTTTCCGGCTGTGCTAATAATGAAAAAGTTTCTTCTAAAGAAGAAAATACTATTACTACTTTAAATACAGAACCTCCAAAAGTTCCGGACTATGTATATCTTGACGGAAGAGCATCGCTTCCGCCTTTAACTCAGGTTGTTGGACTTGATACTTTAACCTATAAAACAAAACAGGACAGTATTCTTTTCAATCAAAAAGAACAAGCCGCAAAAGAAGCTTATCAGCAGGCTGATTTTGAGGGTATGCAAAACTATATTCAAGCGGATAAAGATGGTAAAGAAATTTTTATGCAGGCTGATACTAAAGGGTTGCTATCATATAAAAATGCAGAGACTCCGGAAGAAAAATATACTGCAAAAAATAATTGGAAAGAAATGAAGTCTCAAGCATTGGATGAATGGGTGCAAATGAAATCTGATGCAAAAAAAGACTGGCAGGACAAAAAACTGGAAGCAGCCAGAGAATGGGAATCCGCTAGAAACGCTGCGGCAGATGAACATTGTAGTGAAGTAAAAAGATATAAACTTTAATTATAATATAATCCCTAAAAAAGAGCCCTCCCCGGGGCTCTTTTTTTGTTTACGGTGTCGATGGGGTTATTATGGAAACATCTGATAATGTAATTGTCTTCAATAAAAGTACTTGTATTATTTGGAATTATTTGCAGAGTATTGTTGGATTTTATACATTTTTTTTAATATTCGAGGTTTTTTAACTAAATTTGCCCACAATTCGGCAGTACTATTAGGGATTATTGCATTCCAATCTAATTGGAAATCCTTATAAGTACAACTGCTTATAACTTGCCCATTTATATCATAAGCAACAACCGTTTTAACTGCTATAGCTTGCTTTTTGTAATCTATAATGTACTGAGATAATGTAAAAGCGATTTTTTTCTTAATTATTTTTTCAATTTCTTGATAAAATTCATTTCCAACATGTTTTGTCCAAAAAATTCTTTTGTCGTAATCATATGTACTATAGTCATTTACGTAGATTTTAATGCTATCCTTATCAATATAATTATTGTTATTGTCAACTTGTACCCAAGCTATTGCATAGACTGTAGATATATTACAAAGTAACAAAATAATAAATAATAATATTTTTTTCATTTATTTAACCTTTTGTATAATAAAAGAGGCTTTCAAAAAGCCTCTTTTATGGTGTCGATGGCGGGACTTGAACCCGCAAGGATCTCTCCACACGCCCCTCAAACGTGCGCGTATACCGATTCCGCCACATCGACACAAAATTATATTCAATTTTCAACTTTAAATGCCAGTCCCACGTGGCGGAACGGTTTTCGTTCCTCAAACCCCTCTCACAAAACTTGACATTTAGTCAACTTTTGCTCGGCAGAGTGCCACATCGACACAAAATTATATTCAATTTTCAACTTTAAATGCCAGTCCCACGTGGCGGAACGGTTTTCGTTCCTCAAACCCCTCTCGCAAAACTTGACATTTAGTCAACTTTTGCTCGGCAGAGTGCCACATCGACATAAATATTAAGTTTTCAATTAACAAAATTTATTCTAACATAAACATTTTTTTGTTACAAACATTTATACAAATATTGACATGAAATTAATTCTGCAAGAAAATAAATTTTGTAGAAAGTCGTTTTTTCGGGTAAATTTATCCCAATGATTGTTTACCCCTAATACAGAAAAGGTGGCGAGTTATGGAAATCTCAGCAATATCACGTATTGCCAATAACGGCAGAAGAAATTTATTTATACGTTACAGCAACAGCTTTATGTCTTCTCCGGAAGGTGTAAATCCGTTTATTAAAGCTAACGAATCTAATCTTTTAAATAACGTTTCAAAAACTAATAAAAAAATGGGTATAGAAAATTTGGAAGAATTTACTATTTTCCCTAAAGAAGTTGTTGACGGAAGAACTATCATACAAGCTTAATTGAGGACTATATGATTTTAAAAATTTACAGAATGGAGCACAATAAATACGTTCCGGAATATAAGACAGATGGAGCTGCCGGCATGGATTTGTGTGCAGCAATAGAAGAAGGTATTACTCTCCAGCCGCTTGAAAGACGCTTGATTCAGACCGGCTTAAAAATAGAACTTGAGCATGGTTACGAAGCTCAAATCAGACCTCGCTCCGGCCTTTCTATTAAACACGGTATCAGCCTTATAAACTGTGTCGGGACTATTGATGAGGACTATAGAGGCGAAGTTTGTGTTCCTGTCGTAAATCTTTCTAATGAGCCGTATACAATACAGCCGGATGAAAGAATAGCACAAATGGTAATTGCTAAATACGAACAGGCAAAAATAGAAGTTGTTACTGAGCTTACTGCGACTGCAAGAGGTGAAGGCGGCTTCGGATCAACCGGCAAAGTTTAACTTTTGTTTCATTATATTCGGAAAATCCCTTGTAATACTTGACGTTCCCCGAAAAAAAGTATAGAATGAGTGAACGGCTTGTGTTAAGCTGTCGTCAATTAATTATTTTAGGAGAACTCGTCATGTACCAAGATGAAACGCTTATTTGTGAAGACTGCGGAAGTGAATTTGTTTTCACTGCAGGAGAACAAGAATTTTATGCGGAAAAAGGTTTAGCAAATAAGCCGAAAAGATGTCCGGAATGCAGAAAAGTTAAAAAACAGCAGCGCAGAGGCAAGAAGAAAATGTATGATGCTGTCTGTGCAAAATGCGGGGTGCAGACGCAAGTTCCGTTTAACCCGACTCAAGGCAGAGATGTACTTTGCAGAGATTGCTTTGAGGCTGAGAAAGCCGCAGCTGCCGAAACTGTCCAGCATGCTGTATAAAAGATTTAAAAAGCAGGATTTAAAGAATCCTGCTTTTTAGTTTTAAAATTCTTTCATTGGATTTTTTTACCCGATCGGAAAGTTCTTTGCTTTTTGATACTTCACGGGCTAAATTTTCAATCAGAGCCAATGTTTTTTCATCAGATTCTCTAAATATAAACATATCCGCTCCGGCATTTATCGCCATTATACACGCTTCAAGACTTCCAAAATCTTGAACTCCCTTCATTACCATGTCGTCAGTTATAATTACCCCGTCATAGTTCAAGTTATTACGCAGATACCCGATTGCATTTTTGCTTAATGACGACGGAATCGGAGCTTTATCAAAACATGTACAATGAAGATGCGCAGCCATAATCATTTCAATCCCTTTATCAATCGTATATTTAAACGGTTTTATATGAATTTTTTCCATCTCCTCAAGGGGTAAGTCTATTTCAGGCAGTGTTAAATGGCTGTCTTTGTCCGCATCACCATGCCCGGGAAAATGTTTTATACAAGGTATTATGCTGTATTTTCTGTACGCTTCTGTGACAATTTCTATTCCCTTTATAACATCATCAGGATTATCAGAAAAGGAGCGTTCTCCTATTATAGGATTGTTCGGGTTTGTATTAACATCCGCGCAAGGTGAAAAATTAAGATTTATTCCGTAATCTTTTAGTTCGGAAGCTATTTCTTCAGATTGTTTTCGTAAAAACGTTTCTCCTTTTTTAAAAGCTTCTCTTGCGGAAAGTCTTCTTGGGCGGATATTTTCTGTTCTTTCAACCCTTCCCCCTTCCTGATCGATTGAAAGGAACGGAGGGATAATTGATTTTGTTTTTATGTCATTAATAAGTTTTTTAAACTGATCTTCTGATTCAATATCTTTCGTAAAAAAAATAACTCCGCCCAACCCTTTTTTTAGTGCGGAATCAAGGTTTCCTGTGCCTAAAATAAACATTTGATAAACTAGTTTTTCCATAGAATTAATCATACATTTAATTGATGAGAAAAATCAACTTTTTAATATAATATAATTGAGATATAATAAGGGTAAGTATCGGAGTATAAAATGAAAAAGTTTTTAATATGGTTATTGGCAGGGTTCTTTTTACTTTCAGCAGTAAGCCTGGATGTATCTGCCGCTAAAAAGTCTTCAAAACTATCCAAGGAAGCTATAGCACAGATGTCGGAAGATATTGATAATCTGACTAAAAAGATTTATGCAAGGGCTCTTCTTTCGCCTAAAGATAACGAGACTCTTATTGGTATAAAAATCCAGCTGGATAATCAGATGTTGTCATCAGCCAATACAGAACTCGCTCCGCTGTATTATAAAGCCGGTAATGTTTACCGTCTTAGAGAAATGAAACCTGAAGCAATAGATTGCTATCAAACAATTTTAGAAAATTTCTCAGACACTGCTTTAGCACCAAAAGCACGTGCTGCATTGGAAGAAATGGGTATAAAAGTTACAATGCCGGCTGTATCTGAGGAAGATGAAGAGGATGAAGGTATTTAGTTCTCTGCTCAGAAGCAGCTCTCTTAAGTATTGATATTTATCACCTTTCACCTCTTTACAATTAAATGCGTTTTTAATACTATATAAAGAAACGAGGAAAGTTACTAATGGTTGATAATAAATACAGACGGGTGTTGCTGAAGATTAGCGGAGAAGCTCTTTTGGGTGATCAGCAGTTTGGCATTGATCCTAAACCCGTAGAAATGATTGCAGATGAGATTCGTTCTATTTATGAACGTGGTGTGGAGATTGCTGTTGTTGTCGGCGGCGGAAACATTTTTCGCGGGATGAAAAATAGTGCGGCTCTGGGTATGGATCAAGCTTCCGGTGATTATGTCGGAATGCTTGCAACTGTTATGAACGCTGTTGTTTTGCAATGTGCTTTAAAAAAGATTGAGGTTGAATGCAGGGTTCAAACGGCTATTTCTATGAACCAGATTGCTGAACCTTATGTAAGGCACAGAGCAATTAGACACCTGGAAAAAGGCAGAGTTGTTATTTTTGCGGCCGGTACCGGAAATCCTTTCTTTACAACGGATACCGCATCTGCACTCAGAGCTTCCGAAATTAATGCGGAAGTGATGTTAATGGCTAAAAATGGCGTTGACGGGGTTTATGACGACGATCCTAAAAAGAATCCTAACGCTAAAAAAATTGATAAAATTACTTATGCCGAAATTATCAAAAAAGATTTGAAGATTATGGATACATCTGCATGTGCGCTTTGCAAACAAAATAATATTCCTATTATTGTATTTGATTTCAAAGCTTCAGGCAGCTTATGCAAAATTATGGATGGCGAATCCGTTGGAACGTATGTAAGTTAGTTTGTTATAAAGGAGAAAATTATGTCAGAAGCTCTTGATGAAATGTTTTTACTCGGAGAAGAGAAAATGGAAAAGGCAATTAACCAGATGAAAAGGGATTTTGCCTCTGTTCGTACAGGTCGTGCTAATCCTGCAATTTTGGATAAAGTTTTGGTTGATTACTATGGAGTTCCTACTCAGTTAAGACAAATGTCTCAAGTTACTGTTAGTGAAGGTACAACTCTTGTAATAACTCCTTATGACAAAACTATTTTAAAAGAAATTGAAAAAGCTATTATTAAAGCTGAAATTGGTGTTGCGCCAAACAGTGACGGTATTTGTATAAGACTTAATTTTCCGCCGTTAACTGAAGAAAGAAGAAAAGAAACAGCTAAAGATGTTAAAAAATACGGTGAAGATGCTAAAGTTGCTGTAAGAAATGTTCGCCGTGAAATGGTAGATGACCTTAAAAAAATTGAAAAGGCTGAAAATATGCCTGAGGATATGGTAAAAGATAATCAGGATCAAATCCAGAAAACTACTGATAAATATGTCGGTATTATTGATTCACTGGTTGCAGAAAAAGAAAAAGAGGTTTTAACAGTATAATGGATTCAAAGAGGTTTCTAACCGGTCTGATTATCGGGTTTATTGCGCTGTTTGCAATACTTGCCGGTGGAATGTGGCTTACATTTTTGGTGCTTTTAATAGTTTTTTATGCATCAAAAGAGTATACAGCAATATTAAAGCATAAAGGTTTTTTGCCGAGTTTAAAAATTATTCTTACATCAAGTCTGCTGTTTGCTGCTCTTGCATATTTTGGCAGGTTTGATTTGATACCTCTTGCTTTCACATTATCTGCTTTAATGGCTTTTATGTGGGTTCTTTTCAGAGGCCGGCAGCCTTATATTGCTAATGTGGCTACGACGCTTTTAGGTTTTGTATATTGTGGCTGGTTCCCTCTGCATTTAATCTTTTTAAGAAGTATTGGCGAAGACTGTACAACCTGTGCATATCCTGCGGGAGCAGGATATGCGGTATTGCTGCTGTTCGCGGTACTTGTTACTGATACGTTTTGCTATTTTGCAGGAAGTAAATTCGGTAAACATAAACTTGCACCGGTAATCAGTCCTAATAAATCTATTGAGGGTGCTATTGGCGGAACAATTATGTGTTTGATATTTTCAATGGCAATCGGTTTGGCAATCGGGCTTCCGTGGTATCATGCACTTATTTTAGGCCTTTTAATAGCGGCATTTGCACAGATAGGCGACTTATGCGAATCTTTAATTAAGAGAGATGCGGGTGTTAAAGATTCCAGCAATGTTCTGCCTGGTCATGGCGGATTTTTAGACAGAACGGATAGTTACATTTTAACTATTCCTGTTGTTTACTATTATCTTCAATATTTTGTAGAGTCAAATATTATTATGGATTTGTTTAAAGGGCTGTTTTAATGCTTGAAGATATTTTCGGAAAAGCCAGAGATGAGAGTTTGGTAGAAAAGGCGCTAACGCATCCTTCTTATACTGTCGAAAATAATTTGGATTCGCTTTTGAACTATGAAAGACTTGAATTCTTCGGGGATTCCGTGCTGAAGCTTTTTACGTCGAAACTGTTGTATGAGACCTTTCCTGAATATCCGGAAGGAGATTTATCAAAGATAAGGTCTATACTTGTTTCTGATAATATTTTATCCAAGGCTGCGTTTGAAATAGGTTTAGATAAGATAATTAAGCTCGGACCTTCGGAAGAAAAACAGGGCGGAAGAAAACGGGAATCAAATTTAGCTTGTTCTCTGGAAGCTGTTCTTGGAGCGTATTATTTAAACGGATGTATAGATGAGATAGAAGAATTTATAAAAAAATATCTTTTTAAATACGCTCAGGATATAGATGAACATTTTGAAAAGTATAATGCTAAGGATTTGCTGCAGCAGTATACTCAGGGAGTAGATAAAACATTACCTGTATACAGGACAGTGGGGATGAGCGGGCCGGCTCATAAGCCGATTTTTGAGGTAGAAGTTGAATGGCGGGGCGAAGTTCTTGCAAAACAATATGGTCATACTAAAAAAGAAGCACAGCAAAATTGCGCATATGAAGCCTGCAAGAAGCTTGGAGTGGTTAACTTCGACCAAACGGATGATTGATAAAAACTTTAAGTGAAATATAATTAATTTGTGAGGAGATAGTTTTTTGTTCGGGGAGAGGTTTTAGATGAACAACAGACGCTGGTATGATTCACATGAATATACTAACAGAGCTTTTGAAATACTTAAAGATATGGATGAAAATCAAAGAAGAGCTTTGTCTAGAGATTTGACTACTGTTGTTAAGCAGATAAAAGAACTCCATGAAGAGGACGAAGAGTCTGATGTAAGTATCGGCATTGACAGAGTTTTAGGTCTTTATAAACTTTCTAATTCCCGCAGATGGTATGATAAAGTCAGCGTTTTATCATACGCTCTTAAAACAATGTCTACACTTCCGAGAGAAGATTTTTACACTATTATGGAAGGGATTGCTGTTTCTGCTCAGGGTTCTGAGTCTGTTGCTTAGGTTTATCGCAGTCGCCTTTTGAGATTGTAGGTGAAAGGCCTTTTACCGCAAAAGGTTTTGCAAAATATACAGCGCTTACAATATTTGAAACGCAGCCGAGAACATTCATTGCGAGTTTCGGGTATTTCCAGTTTTTTGGCAGAAAGTTCGCGATTGAAATAAGGCCTGAGCCAAGCATGAGGTAGATGTAGGCTTTAAAGATTCCTCGCGGGATTGCGACACAGTCATTCACATCTCTCGGGTTTCGTACGGCTTCTGCAAGGGAGTCAATAAATTCATGTTTCTTTTTAGGCTCCGGTTGTGCTGTTTGAGAGTTGTAGAAATTTATATTCGGCTGTATTTTAGTAATATTCATATGGTATATTAAAACACGTAAAAATTTTTTTTAACAGGTGTTTAAAAATAAAATCTTTTATGATAGAGTAGATTTATCAAACGGGTGCGTGGCGCAGTTGACTCTGCCGAAAAAAATCCGAACCGTTGAGGATTTTTTGAGAGGTAGCGAACACGAAAGTGTTCCCGCTAACAACTGCGAGACGAGATTTTGAAAGTTTAATATTTGGGTGCGTGGCGCAGTTGGTAGCGCAGTTGACTCTTAATCAATTGGTCGTGGGTTCGAGTCCCACCACACCCAAAATAAAAGAGGCTCACGTATGTGAGCCTCTTTTATTAGTGGAAGGGACGAGAACCCCAATGCGAAGCATTTAAAAGGGTTCGAGCGGATTTTCGGACGGACGACACGAGTGAAACGAGTTAGTCCGGATAGCGAGGAATTTGAGCATACAGCGGTGTTACCGCTAATGCGAAAGATCCCGAGCGCGGAGAAAATCCAAGAGAGCTCGAGGGAGCGGAGGCTGGAGTAAAAAAAACGAAAACACTGACCGGATGAAATCCAGAGGAGAAAAATAAATTGTTAAATTTGTAACGAAAAGTGCCTATCCTGAAATTTAGCTCCAAAAAAATACTTTAATTAAGAGTAAGAGTAAGAGTATAATAAGAGGCTTTTTAGTGACTTTACCTAAAATCGAAAGTAATAAACAGGTAGCATATACAGGAAAACAGGCTGTTTCACAGAAAAACAGCCTTGAAGCTACTAAGCCAATTTTTTCTTTTAGCAGTTCTAATGAACACACAGGGTTACAAATTGAACACGACACAAAACTACATCAAGAATATATCCAATCGTATGTAGAAGTGAAATCCAAAGATGGAAAAACATATAATGTTAATGAAACTCTTGAAAAAAGAATAAATAACGTAACTGTAGAATTACAAAAAGCAGAAAAAGAAAACGGTTTAATTGGTAAAGTTTGGAGTTGGACTAAAAATACAATTGGTTTTGGTGACAGTTCTAATAAAGTAAGAGAAATCCAAGCAAATGAGAGAAATTTATTAGTGCAGTTTAATGCTAATGAAAAAGCAAGAGCAAATGTATTTCAACAACTTACAGGTTGTGAATATAATGAAGAAAATTTAGAAAAATTTATAGAAGGACAAATAAAACTTAGATCAGAAATTGCAATAGAAAAATACAAAGAAGGTCAAGAAATGGCTGTAGATATAACATCTGATATCGCATCGGGTGTTATAGCATATGGAACGGCTGCAGCATGTATAGCCGGCGGAATTGCAGCTGCACCGTTTACGGCAGGAGCTTCTCTCAGTGGCGTCGCTATTGGAGTTAGTATAGCAGCTGGAGCAGGTGCAGTAACAAAAGTAGCAGTCAAAGGCAGCGAGGCAGCAGTTAGCGGTAAAAAATATTCTCTAAAACAAGCCGGAAAGGATGCAACAGTAGGCGCGGTATCAGGAATGATTGCTCCTGTAACTGCTGGAGCTGGTGGTGCCGTTGCAAGTTCTGTTGCTAAAGTTGCACCAAAATTTGTAGCAACTACAGCAAAATTATCGGTCGAAGGTGCTATGTTTGGATTTGCAGACGGTGGAACAAGGTCTGCACTTGAGGGGGATTCTATTAGTGATATTTCCTTAAATGCACTTAAAGGAGCCGGTGTCGGGGCATTAGCAGGTAATGTACTAGGACATGGGGGAAGTGCTATAGGAAAAACGGGCCAATATGTATATGAAAAATTTACACCTGTTTACAAGGGTAACGGATTTACTTACAGAAAAGATTTGTTAGGTCATAAATACAAATTACAACTGGATAAACCTGATTTAGAACCATTACAATTTGATTTACCTAATTTGAAGCAGCCGAATTGGCATCCGACAAATTTATCCAATGAACTTGAACGTTGTCATTACGATAAAAAGGGTGTAGAAAAACTTTTGCAAGAAAATCCAACAATAGCACCAATTGTTGGTTCATTACCGCAAAAATGGGGTAAAAAACTTGCCAGTAAAGAAGGATTAGAAAAAATCGATGAAATATTCTATAGTTTTTCTAAAAAATACCATAATGGCACCTTAAAAACTGAAGATATTAATACATATGCAGAATCATTGTCTAAGGTACTTAAAACAAAAGTAGAAATTAATTATTTAGATGAAGGTATGATTGGCTGTGTATATACGATTAATGTTGATGGACAAAAACTTGTCTTAAAATGTTTCAAAAAAGTTAACCCATTATCTCAGCAGGGGCATGGAAATTACTCAGAGCTTGCCAGTGCGGTTTATGCAAGTAAGCACGATCCAAATCATTTTGCCAAATTTTATATGGGCAGATTTGGAGAAAAGGAAGATGGTTATATGTTAACAAAATTTGTAGAATATTCTAAACACAATAATGAGTTTAAATTGAGTAATTATCTAACTCCTATGTCAAGTGGAGATTTAGGACATAATGTACATGGAAATACAATTATAGATTATGGCGCAGCTTGGGAAGATGCTTTACTAACTCGTTTTAATACTAATGAAAAGAAAATTCTAAGAGTATTAGTAAATGCAATTGATAATAATAATACGGATGAAGTTAATAACATAATATCTAAATACTCAGGTTCTAAGGATTTTATCAATCCGCTAAAATACATAAAAGGATTGGTGCATAATAGAGCATTTAGCTCTAATGCCGGCAAACCGGGAGACTCTTTTGTATTAGATTATTTTATAAAACGTAGCAATTGTCTTAAAATGTTAAACATAGAAAGTTTTCCGTCTTTGAATAATGCTCAGATAAATATTTTACCATGTAGCTCTGAAACGAAAGGTCATATTTCTAATTTTCATGCAAAACCATGGTGGAAAATTGGAGAACAATACTATGGTCTGAATTATAAGGAATGGAATTCTTTATTGTAAACTTTACCCGAAATAATAAAACCATCTGAATCATGGACTCACACGATGTGTCCCTTTACAAACAGGCAAAAAATTTTTTTAGACTTGTTTATAAACATATGCAAATAAGAAATGTTTCACAATATAATATCAACCAGCCCTCTTTTGGAACACTTTTCCGAATGCTTTATTATACGGATTGCTATGGCCGCTCAAGGTATACCCAAAATTCTACGGGGGTAAGAGATGATTTGAATTATGATGAACTTGCATCCTTAATAAAAGACCGTTTTTCTAAATGCTCTAAGATTAATCTTATGCCGATGAACGGTTCAGACGGAACAGAAAGTTATTTAATTGCTAATTCAATCATTAATACCTTTGGTGAAAAAGAAGCTAAGGAGAAAATATTTCCGGTATTGGTTACGGATGTAGATCCTAAAATAGTTGAACAATACGGCAAGAAAGGAATTGTTGCTCTAAAGGACGAGGATATAAAAGCGTTTGGAAATAATTTTGACCGCTTTTTTGAAAGGGCAAATAAGTGGGAACTTCCTATGGAAGAACAATTTTCAAGAGATTTAAATGCATATAGATTAAAGCCTGATTTCAAGAATCTGTTTAAGTTTGAAGTAATGGATTTTCAAAAACGCATGAAGGAAGTTAAAGACGGCGGCAACTCTATATTTATTATCAGGAATTGTTTGACAGAAAGCTTTGGTGTAGAGGAAACGAAAAAAATAGTTAAGGATTTAAGCAGTTTAATCCATCCGAACAGTCTTTTTGTAATAGGCGGATATGACAGAAAACATATGTCTGATTTTATTCCGACCCTTGAATTTTTGGGCTTTAGAGAAATAGGAAAAAATATTTTTTCACTAAACGGCAGCAACTCAAAATCTGTTATGAATAATCCTCTATTTACAAAATGCTTAAAAAAGTTTTAATATAAAAATGAACAACTAAAAAATAATTTCGTTATATAAATATAGCGCGCAAGTGTGGAAGTATTAAAAAGAGGATTGAAGTATGAACAAGAAAATTTTATCGTTATTAGTTGCAGGAGCTTTATTAACAGGAATCGGGTTCAATGCTGAATGTTTTGCTGCTTCTTCTCACAAAGGAAAGCCGGCACAGCATAGAGTAGTTATGCACAAAAAACATCAGGCAAAAAAAGCTCAATTCAAAAAACAGAGTCAAAAGAAACATCAAAAGTATTTGCAAAAGAAAAATGATAAGAAACAAAAGTTTCAGGCAAAAAGACATGATAAAAAACAGCAAATTCAGAACAAGAGAAATGAAGCCCGTTACAATCAACAAAAACGAAAACAGGGTATAAATAAATACAGAAATGATCGTAAACAAGAAGTAAAGAAGAATTACAGCTCACACAGTAATAATTACAGAAAAGCTCCGGAAAGACAAAGAAGAGATTTCGGACAAAGACGCGAAAATAACAGAAGATATCACAGATAACGGAAGTATGAAAAACGAGAGGGCGGATGGCATGTGCCATCCGCCCTTTTTAATTTTAAATTAATTAAATTCTGTTATGCCATACTCCGCCGGATCTGTCTACAAAAGCATCATAGCAAGACCAGATTCGGAAAATACCTGTAAGACCTAAAACAGCATGAGTAACGTTTTTATCTACAGGGTTATCATTAATTAACTGACCAAGTCCCGGCCATATAAGAAGTGATAATGCTGCCGCACCAACGGATCTTCCTGAAATTTGTCCCGGAGTTCCGTGGGTTGGCTCTGCAAATACCGGAGCTGCCATAGATAAGAATGTTAACAATAATAACGACGAAAATACCTTTTTCATATTTAAATCTCCCTTTCTGATTCTTCTATATCAAAATAACATAGTCTTTTTTTTTAATCAAAAACTAGTGTTTTTCAGTTACCCATAGTAAGTGGTAGCCAAACTGTGTTTTAACAGGATCAGAAACCTCTCCGACAGTGCCGTTAAAAGCAGCATCTTCAAACGGTTTTACCATTTGTCCTTTTCTGAAACAGCCCAGATCTCCGCCGTTTTTCCCTGAAGGACAGGCAGAGTATTGTCTTGCATAGCTTTGAAAATCTTCAAAAGATTTTATCTGGCTTTTAAGTTTTATAGCTTCCAATTCAGTCGGAACAAGAATATGACAAGCGCATACTTCAGAAAATTCTTCAGCAATCGCGGCTGAGCATATACATGTAAGCATGATTAATGCTGCAAATAATTTTTTCATAATAGTCTCCTCCTCTTATACAAGCAGTTTAGCTTGTTTCCATAAATCATTAAATTCGTCATATGAGTATTCTTCTAATGGTTTTTTGGCAAGTTCTTCCATTTTACGGAATCGTTTTGAAAACTTTTTATTAGCTCTTAACAAAGCTTGTTCCGCGTCAATTTTATACCATCTTGCAAAGTTAACCGTTGCAAAAAAGATATCTCCCATTTCGTCTTCCATAAGGTCTTTATTTCCGGTTTTAACAGCTTCTTCAAACTCTTTGTATTCAGAGCTTATGCAGTCTTTCAAGCTTTCAACGGAATCCCATTCGAACCCGACTTTAACCACTTTTTTACTGATTTTCTGGGCAGACATAAGCGCTGATTGTGATTTCGATATCCCGTCAAGGACAGATTTTCGGTTAACTTTTTCTTCTTTTTTTAACTTGTCCCAATTATCAAGAATTTCCTGAGTTGATGAAACTTTTGTATTTCCAAACACATGAGGATGTCTGTGCACGAGTTTATCTGCAAGTTCTTTTGCTACATCTTCAATATCAAATTCGCCATTATCTTTTGCAATTTGTGCGTGCAGTACAACCTGAAGCAGTACATCTCCAAGTTCTTCTCTAAGATTGGCTATGTCGCCGTTATCTATAGCATCTACCGCTTCATAAGCTTCTTCCAGCATATTAGGGCGTAAGGTTTTATGGGTTTGTTCTTTATCCCATTTACAGCCATTTTCTCCCCTAAGTTCTGCCACTATTTTTATTAGACGTTCGACCTGTGGATAATTCATAATTTAATTATACATCTAATATTTTTATATTGCTAAAATTTTATTGAGTAAACTTGCTTACGAGGAAGCCTGTAATAGTTCCAATTGCAGCCGCAATAGCTCCATATTTTATTACGGTAATTTTCTTAATACTTTTTTGGGTTTTTATTATTGCATCATAGACATTGTCTTTTATTGCTTTAGATTGTGTAAATTTTTTAGTATCTTTATTCCAGCAAAATTGTATTTTGTTTTTGATTGCCTGAAACTTATTATTGTGTTCTGCAATAAACCAGTTTTTAATAGTTTCTTTGTTTTGTTTTAAATTATCACTTGTTATTGTTTGCAAGAATTCTTCCGGAGTTTGTTTTAATTGGCTGCACATATCTTTTACAGCGTCTTTATTGGCTTCAAATAATATTTTAAGATCTTCGGGAGATTTTATTTTATCAATTTTTTTAATAATATTAGTTCCTTGATTATGAATATTCTTTGCTGTTTCTCCGGCCTCATTAAGAAGTCTTTCTTCTACTTTTTTTGCAAAAGAATCTTTTATACCGGTTTTGTCAGTGATAGAGTTTTTCTTAAAACCAATGAACGCCCCGATAGCCCCTCCTGCAACTAATCCGCCAGCGGCAGCAGGAAGAGAGGATTTCTGTTTAACTTTGCTTACATCTTGATAGCCTGTCGGGTTCGTTACTGAATAAGAATAAGTCATAACAACACACTCCACTAGTACTTCTACTTAATATAAGTAAAATCGGTACCTAAAATTGCCTGAGAAGTTATTATTTTGAGTGATTCGTTACAAAGCTTAATAAATTAGTTGATTCTATTCATCCCCTTCTCAGGATTGTTTTTTTTTCTTTCTTTATTGTATAATCCGATTATACTTTTTATTAGGAGAAACTAGTCAGATGAAAGTAAGTGTAAAGGTACCCGCAACTACGGCAAATATTGGCCCGGGTTTTGATTGCCTTGGAATGGCTCTTCCAATTTATAACACTGTTACTATAGAAGAAACAGTGCTGCCGGGTACAGGTGTTGAAATAAATTTAATGTCTGAAGAAGAGAATGTTGTCGACGAAATGATGTTTGATAATATTCCGCGCGATGAAAACAGTATTATTTATAAAGCTGTAGAAATGCTTTATAATTCCATTGGGCAGGAACCTTCAGAATTAAGAATTAATATACAGTCTCAAATTCCTATAACAAGAGGTTTGGGAAGTTCAGCAGCTGTTGTTGTAGGAGGACTTATTGCTGCTAATAAGCTGCTGGGATCTCCCGCTGATGAAACTGCACTTCTTTCAATTGCGACAGAAGTTGAGGGGCATCCCGATAACGTTGCTCCGGCTATTCTGGGCGGTTTTGTATTGTCTTCTCAAGAAGATGACGGGTCAATTACTTATAGAAAGTTAGATTGGCCGGATGATTGGGATATAACTGTTTGTATTCCGGATTTTGAACTTTCAACTAATATTGCGCGTTCGGTTCTTCCGAAAGAAGTTCCGATGGAAGATGCTGTATTTAATGCTAAGCACCTTGCAATGCTGATTACGGCTGTAAATACTAATGATGATAAGTTGATGAAACTGGCTCTGAAAGACAGGTTGCACCAGCCATATAGAGAAAAGCTTGTGCCTGGAATGAAAGAGATTATGGAATCTTTTAAGCACGAAGATGGTGTTCTCGGATGCGTGCTTTCAGGTGCCGGTCCGTCCTTGCTTGTAATTTCTTACAGATATGATTTGGATAAGATTAAATCTACAGTAAGAGATATATGGGGTGCACAAAATATTAAAGTAGAGTTTAAAACTCTAAAAGTAGAACAGCAAGGTGCTCAAATTCTTGAATAGCTTCAAATTTTAAACACATTTCCTAATTTGCGGGATGTATTCTTCTAAAGTTTTGGAGACATTATGCCGATAATCTTTTTGAAGAGGTGAAATATGGCAAGAATAATAGAGTCACAAAACGGTTCAAGAAGGATGATTAAGATGTCTGTTGACGATATAATTTCTGTTGTGCAGGATTACCAGAGGATTGTGCCAAGATTTTCTGATATAACTGAAGCAAGAAATTATCTTTCGGATACGGTTGTATTTATTCCGGAAGATGTTTAGTAGTCCGATGAGGTGAGATCTGCAAGGGCATTTTTTGCTTCTTCAAATCCGGGATCCTGCTCAAGAACTTCGATGTAAAGCTCTTTTGCTTTGTCACGATTGTTGGTTTCGTAAAGAAGGGCAAGATTATATTTTGCCTTTAGTAAATTAGGATCATATTGCAGAGCTTTTTTGAAGCACTCTTCCGCATTTTTAATATCATGCTGGGATACATATAATAAACCTGAACGATAAAGCCCCATAGGATGTTTATCATCAATTTTAAGCAGGTCTGATAAAGCTTTTTTCTCTTCAAAAAAGTTACCGAGATAATTATGTGCTTCAGAAAGTTTAAGAAGGTATTTTGTATAATTTGTTTTTGCCTTGTCATAATCCAAAGCTTTGTGCAAATATTCAACAGCACTTGCGTAGTTTTTTAATGCAATCTGATTTAAAGCATAGTTGTAATAAATCTCTGGGTTGAGAGCATTGTACTGTGTTGCCGTATTTAAATATTCAAAAGATTCTTCAAAGTCTTTCTTTTCAGCCTTATCTACCGCCCATTGAATATACAGTTCACAAATTAGAAGCCTTACATTTTTTGCCTCTTTTTGAGTAGCTTTATCCAGCAGCGCAAGGTATTTGTCTAATGCTTTCTGATAATCTTTACATTTTATATATGCATCAGCAAGTTCAACTGTCACATCATATCCGTTTTGTGACATCATTACAAGATCTTCCAGTATAGTTATGCCTGCTTGAAAATTATTCAGTTTAATATTGAACAATGCGATATCATTTCTAACTTTGAATTTATCAGGGCACTGTGTTTCGAGAAGTTTATTAGAATATTCAATAGCTTTTTCATATTCTTCTGTTTCCACATATAAACTAACAAGTGTTTCATAAACCCATAACAAAACTTTTGGATCTGTTACAAAAGACAACATAAATAGTAATGTTTCAACTGCTTTTGGGTAGTTTTTAATCTTTATATATAATTCAATAAGCTTCTGGTTAGTAGAAATATCTGTAGGATAAATATCCAATCTTACTTTGTAAGCTTCAAACGCTGCCGGATAATCATGAACTTCTTCGTTTAATTGTGCCAAAATAAGGTGTACAGCTGCAATATCTTCATTTTTATCCATTAAATCAGAAAGTATATTATATACGGAAATGGATGAATATAGTTGATCTGTATCTCTGTATAATTCAGCTAAGGTTCTAACGACTTCTTTATCGTTGCTTCTGTGATCAAAAATTTCTTCATATTCTTTAATGGCTTTGGAATATGCTTGTTTTTTTATATAGCAATCTCCAAGTAATTTTTTTGTATCAATATTTCCGGGGTCTTTTTTTAATATAATAAGGCATTGTTTAATGGAATTATTATATTTTTTGTCTTTAAAGTAAGCATGGGCAAGATACTGTCTTACTTCTTGATGTGTCGGAACTCTGTCTAAGTATTTTGTTGCCAGAAGTTCAACGAGAGCATACTCACCTTTATCAAAGAGTACTTCAACCTGATCAAGAATGTTTTTAGTGGAAAGCTGGAGTTCTCCGCCTTTCGAGTTTCTTGATCCTTGAAACATGACAATGGCATACAATACAAATATTACAATAACAGCCACTATGCAGGCGGCAACAATTATTATAACATTAATATTTGTCATTCATATCCTCTCTTCTTGCTATAAGAATATTATACATTATTTGATAAAAAAGTAAAATAATTTCATATAAACAGTATTTACTTTTTTGCGAAAAAAGTTATATATTATATAGTATGAAACGGAATATATTCTTAATATCAGCTATAGTATTGATACTATCATCAACATCATCTCTTAATGCCGCAGAGTTTGAGGACTTTGGCGATATTGACCGGATGTGGGACGGGCAGGAATCTGTTACAAATAAGGAATTTGAAGAAGTTATGGATGCTTTGCAGTCCAATCAAAAGAAGAAAGAAGAAAAGCAGCGGAAGAAATTAATAAAAAAAATCAGCGGCGGTGGAACAAGTTTGCATGACGGACTTGAGCCTGACAGTGAAATTCAGGAAATTCCGGCACTTAAGCCTGATACGGAAGGGCAGTTGTTAAATATACCTGTAAGTATATTAATCGATGGAGTTCCTTTGGAAAAAGGTTTTTATAATGTTATAGGGAAACGTGAGGAGAATGGCAAGGTTACATTGTCATTTTATCAATCCGAGTTTTTTAAGGGAAAGGTAAATGCCATTGAAACTACTGATGATTTTGGTGAGGAAACTTTAAATTTTGTCAAACTGCTTCCTGAAACAGGTTCTAAAATTAAGATTATATTTGGCTCCTTAGATTTTAATGCTTATGTTTACTTGCCGTTTCAGGCGGAATATTATAAGTAACAAAAATTAACAAACAATTGATAGTTGCTATATTGTTAAAATATGATATTATTAATATAGGTTTTTACAATATTTTGGAAGAGCAGTTGTAATTTGAAAAGGAATTATAATGAAATAGTTTAAACATACGATTTAATTCTTTCCTCAATATTGTATGGTTTAAATAAGATAGAGGTTACAAGCAAATTAAAGTAGTTAGAAGTATAAGATGAAAATGCGCAATTATATGAAGAAAAGTCTTAAGGATTCCGGTATTTCTGAACTTACTACAGAAGAAATCCTTGGTAAATTTGGCGGAAAGAAGTTTTCCCGGGGTAAGTTATTGCTTACCGCGGCAGTACTGCTGTTTGCAATTCCTATTGTGTGCGGATTTGTATTCTCTTCTGGTTTTAATATGCAAACCCCGGAAGAAATGGATTCCATACAACTGGTTTCAGTTCCTGCAGCAGCAACTTCAACAAAAAAAGATTTAATATCAATTCCGTCGGGAACGATAAAATCCGATCCGTTCCTGCCATATCGTAATATTAGCGGAACTTCAGTTGTGGATGTCCCGAAATTTAACCTTGTAGAACCGCCGGAAGTTTTATCAACGGACTCTGATGCTGCAAGAGTTATGGATACTACTGTTTCAGGAATTTTGTATGATAAATACAGTCCTTCTGCGATTCTTAATATAGAAGGCAACGATTATCTGGTTAAAAAAGGTGATACAGTAAATAATTATAAAGTTATAAATATCATGCAGGATAGTGTAACCGTTAAGTTAGGTGCAAACACTTATAAAGCAGGTATTGGTGAAATTTTAACAGAAGGATCATTAACCCAGAATGATGTTTCAAATTTAAATAATAAATTCGGAGGTAAGAAAGAATGAGTTACAGTAATATAAAAAGAGCTTTGGCGGTTGCGCTGTTGGTAGCATTCACAGCCCCTTCAACTTTAGCCCTGTCACCGTATGATTCGGAAGCGGTATACGAATCAACATACATATCTCCGGCGCCTGCTTCATCTATGCTTTTATCAGGCGATGTAAAATTGACAGAGAAGAATGATATTATTACTTTAAGTCTCCGTGATTCTGATGTTAAACAGGTTTTAAGAATGTTTGCTGATAAAGCCGGATTGAACATTGTTTTCCACGACTCTGTTGAAGGCTCTGTAACATTAGATCTTGTAAAAACTCCGATTAATGATGCTTTTAATTTAGTACTGCAGGTCGCAGGATTAAATTACTATAAAGAAGGAAATACATTAATTGTTATATCTAAAAAAAGTGAAGATAATGCTGTTTACTCAAAACAGGAGATGATGATATTTCCTGTCAATTACGTAAGTGCAACTAAAATTGCAGATTTTCTTAATAAAAATGTTTTTGGCATGAGAAAAGCCGGTTTATCAAGCGTTGATGCAGCTACAGTGAATGCTGCAACTAATGAATTGATTGTTTTCGGTATGCCGGGCGATGTTCCTATAATTGAAAAAGTTATTGCTCAATTTGACAGAGAACCTTTGACAAGAACTTTTGCAGTAAACCATACTACACCGGCAGAAATGGCTAATATGATTTGTAATATGTTATTACCATCAAGAGGAACAAATGACGGTTCTTCTTCTAAGAGCGGAGCTTCTGCAACTCCGCCTCCGGCAAGTCCCGGAACTTCAACCGGTGGTGCGGCAGGTATTATGACCGGAGCTGCTGCAAGTTCTTCCAGTGATGCACTTAAGCTTGGAGAAGGTGTTGTTGCATGTTCCGTTGCTCCGGTATCTTCAAGTACAACGGTATCTCCGTTTGAAGTTCAGAACCTGTCAATCTCATACTATCCTCAAAGAGGTACCGTAACTCTTATGGGTGGATCTGAAGCACAGGCAAAAATGATTGAAAGCTTTATTAAAGCAAATGATATAAAACAACCGCAAGCGTTATTAGAAGTTTCTATCGTTGAACTTAATGAACAGGGTAGTAAAGAGTTTACTAACAACTGGCAAGTTCAAAGCAAGGCATGGGGTATTAACTTCAACGGTGAGTCTACAAATGGAGGCAGATCCGGCGGACGTACAGGAAACTTTATACAAAATACAAGATATGTTTGGGAAAACGGATCCGGAGACCCGTATCAGGATAATGATGGAAACTGGGTTGTTCCTAACCAAATTCAGCAGACATTCTATGAGCTTATGCCTGCTACAACGTATATAACCTGGCAGATCAATTACTTAATCCAAAACCGTAAGGCCAGAGTTTTAGCTAATCCTAAAATTTTGATTACTAACGGACAGCAATCTGTTATTGACTTGACCCAAGACTATGTAGAAAAAGTTACATCAGAATATCTGACTTCTTCAGTAACTGGTACTGGTACAACAGGTACTGCTCAAAGAAACTATACAATCGGTAAAGATTTGGGTATAAAGGTTACTTTAACTCCGTTTATTTCTCCGGAAGGTTATGTAACGATAAATGTTAAACCTGAATATTCTACTCAGGCCGGCGAAGTAAGAACTCAGAGTGAAGTTGAAGGTCAGACTGACTTGGCTGCCACATTGCTGAGCAGAAGAAACCTTGATCTTAAAAATGTTAGAATTAAAGACGGCGAAACTCTTGTTATAGGTGGTTTGATTCAAGAATCAGAACAAAAAACAGTTAATAAAATACCTTTCTTGGGAGATTTGCCTGTTATCGGTACTGTATTCAGAACAACAGTTACTTCTAAAACTAAATCGGAGCTTGTTGTTATGCTTACACCGAAGATAATTAACGATGATGAAGGTACTGTTGCGGATACTTTATAATAAATTATGTCTAATCAACTGGAAAAACTCAAAAACAGTATAAGAAAAGAATATGCAAAATCTTTTGAATTAAACCTGATGAAATCATCAGGTTTTATTCCAGTTGATAAAAGACAAACTGATTTTTTTGTAATTCTAAATAAAGGAAATGCTTCTAACAAACAAAAAATCGAGGCTTTAGTCAAAGAAAAATTCGCGGGATATACTCCAAAGTTTATTCCTGTTGACTCCGGAGACTTTGATGAATTATTTAGCTCTATATCAGATGCGTTTCCTCACCCTTCCGATGATCAGAAGCCTTCCGAAGAGGCATCTTCTGAAATACAAAAAGAACCTACAGCAGAAGAAATGCTTGTGAGTATAGGATGGATTACAAAAGAACAGCTCAAAGAATGTGCCGCTATAGCTATGGAACAAAATGTTCCCCTTGATTTTATTTTTAAGGAAAAGGGGTATTTAACATATGAACAAATTGTTTCATATTTGAAAAAAAAGTATGGTGTTGAAGTTGTTTCTAAGTCTAATATTGTAGTTGATAACACAATATTAAAAATGCTTCCGGATGACTTTATTGAGAAAAAACAAACAATCATAATGTCAATGGAAGGCAATAAGCTTGCCGTAGCGATGGTTAATCCGACAGACAAGTATACTATCAGAGAAGTTTCTCTTTCTACCGGCAGACCGTTAAATGTATACTGTATTCCTTATTTTGAATACGAAATGTATTTGAAAGAATATTTTATTCAAAAGAAAAGTGAACAAACGGCCCGAGAAACAGAGCGGATTATTCAAAGCATTGAGGAAGAGTCTGCACAATTTAATAATGAAGAGACTCTTTGGGCCCAGGTAGAAAAAGAGCTTCAGGATGCAAGCGGTAACGTTGCTAAGTTCGTATACAAAATTATTACAGATGCAATAGATGCCAAAGCATCTGATATTCACATAGAACCTAGACTCGGGTATTATGTTGTAAGATTGCGTTCTGACGGTATTTTGAAAAAAGTTCTGGAAATTCCCGGAAGTATTGAGCAAGCTGTTATTACACGTTTTAAAGTTCTTGCAAGAATGAATATTGCAGAACACAGACGCCCTCAGGATGGTACTTTTTCTATTAAATATAATGACAGAATGTATGACTTTCGTATAAATACTCTTCCGGTTTCAGGCAAAGAGAAAGTCGTTATCCGTATTCTTGCGCCTGCTGTTAGTTTAAAAGCCGGCGGTGATAAAATGGTTATTGCAGGGGCTTCTGATAGTGATTTGCAAAAAATTCATGATATGGTGCAATCACCAAACGGAATTATTTTAACCTCAGGGCCGACCGGTTCAGGTAAAACAACTACACTTTATACAATTTTAAAGGCTCTTAATAAAGAAGACGTTAATATTACAACCATTGAGGATCCGATAGAAATTAAACTTGAGGGGATAAACCAATCACAGGTTAACCCTAAGGCTGATATTACATTTGCTTCATGCATGAGAGCTATATTAAGACAGGACCCTGATATTATACTTATCGGTGAAATTCGTGACTTTGAAACGTTGGAAGTTGCAATTTCAGCAGCTTTGACAGGTCACCTTGTATTAAGTACTGTTCACACAAATTCAGCAGCTGCAACAGTAACCCGTTTAATTGAAATGGGTGCAAAAGATTATCTTGTTTCCTCAACCTTAACCGGCGTAATAGCACAGCGTCTTGTAAGAAGATTGTGCGATAAGTGTAAGGAAGCATATTTCCCGACAGAGGAAGAAGCAAAACATATATCTACAAGTCCTGAAGTTCAACAGCAATTAATGAAAACAAAGATTTATAGAAAGAAGGGCTGCAAAGACTGCGGTTATCTCGGCTATACAGGTCGTCTCGGTATTTATGAGGTTATGCCTATTACAAGAGAGATTAAAAAATTGATTGCACAGGGTGCGCATGATATTGAAATTGAAGAAGCTGCTGTCGGCGCAGGTATGGTTACTTTGAAAGTTTCCTGTTTAAATCATATTTTAGAAGGTAATACTACAACCAGTGAATTCATAAGAGTTCTTGGTTATGCAAGTGATTAAGAAGAAGAGGGTAATGTTAAATGCCAATATATAGTTATACAGCACTAAAATCCGGAAAAGAGGTTGTAACTGGTGAAGTAACAGCTTCAAATCTTAAGGATGCCAGAGATGTAATCCGAAAAATGGGGCTGGTTCCTACAAAGATAAATGAATTCAATGATGCAAAGCAAAAAAAGGCTGCTGCAATTTCTGACCTGTCATTAAGTGAAAAAATTGATTTTATTTCAACCTTACAAATTCTCTTGCAATCAGGGATTCCTGCTGTAGAATCTTTAATGTTTATGGAGCAGGAAGCTGCAAAGGCAAAGATAAGAAGAGTTTCGAAGATACTTAAAACTCAAATTATGGCAGGTTCAACATTCGCTGATACTTTGGCAAGATATCCGCAAGTTTTCGGGTATATTTTTATAGGTTTGATTAAAGCCGGTGAGGAATCCGGTGAACTTGAAAAAACTCTCGGACGTATAAGAGACTTGCTTTCAAAACAGGCTGCTATTAAAGGTAAGGTTATCGGAACGCTGATGTACCCGATGTTCGTTATTGTCCTTGCGTTTATTATTACTATAGTTATGCTTGTCTTTGTCTTTCCGGCATTTAAGGAAATGTTTGAATCTCAGGATAAAGCTTTGCCTCTTATTACAACTTTGATGATAAATGCGGGAGATTATTTAAAAACATACTGGTATACAATTCCTATATTTATTATAGCATTTGTTGCTTTTTGTTTTGTTATGGTAAAATGGCAGCCGGCAAGAAATATTCTGGATAAAATAGTATTAAAGGTGCCTTTATTAAATAATCTTATTTTATATTCAAATTATTCAAACTTTTTGTCTGTTATGAGTGTATCATATGATGCAGGTATCCCTATTGTAGACTGTTTGCACTTAGCTGTTATTACGCTCACAAATTCTGTATTAAGAAATAAAATGAGCGGCGCTATAGTTAAGGTTCAGCAAGGTTTACAGGTGTCTCAAGCTCTAAAATCAACCAAGATAGTTCCTAGAATGCTTTTGTTTATGATAGCAACCGGTGAACAATCAGGTCGTTTAGGCGATATGCTTGAAAAGGGTGTAAATTTCTTAGATAGAACTTTAGATGGTATTATTGATACAATGACAAAAATGATTGAACCGATTATGCTTCTTGTAATTGGTAGTATTGTACTTGTAATGGCATTAGCACTTTACTTACCGTTGTTCCAATCATACATGAGTTAAGAAGGAGGGGTAAATAACAATGGAAAATAAAGAAATTTTAGAACTTACTACCTCCGCATGGCGGGAAAAAGTTTATATTGAGACAGCTGAGCACGTAATCCGCGGTTATGTATTTATGCCGAAAATCGGAAAGAAAAACAGACTCCTGTCTGAAATTTTGAATACCAATAAAAGTTTTCTTGCCGTAAAAAACTGCACTCTTGAATATAAACTTAACCCTTCAAGAGATGTAGAAGAACATGATTTTCTTCAGGTTAATATTTCCTCAATCCTTATTATGAGACCTTTATATGAAGACTAAAACTTATGTTGTTACCGGTTCAACCTCAGGTATTGGCAAAGCTTTAATAGAAAGACTTGCGGGGGATAATATAGTTTTTGCGTCCTATCGCTCAGAGTCAAAGGTGGACGAATTAAAAAGCTATTCTGAAAATATTTATCCTTTTTATGTTGATTACGCAAAGCCGGAAACCGTAAAGGCTGCTGCTGAATATATTTTATCAAAATGCTCTAAAATTGATACTCTGGTCAACATTGCAGGGTGTGTAGTTGCAGGACCTGTCGAAAAAATTTCGATTGATGAAATCCGACGTCAGTTTGATGTTAATGTATTTGGACATCTTGAGATGGCTCAAAGACTTGTTGGGTTGTTGGAAAACGGAAAAATTATTAATGTCAGTTCAATGGCCAGTTTCGGTATATTCCCGTTTATTTCTCCGTATTGTGCATCAAAAAGATGTCTTGATATGTTTTTCAATTCTTTTTTAATTGAAAACAAACATAATATTAAGGTTGTTTCTATAAAGCCGGGGGTAATTGCAACTCCTCTTTGGGGTAAGTCTATTGATGAAAATACAAAACATCTTGATAATTGTTCAGGGTTTGAAAAAGAAATGGAACTTATTATTACAAATGCGCAAAAAAATGAAAAGAATGGGCTTTCTGTTTCTAATGTTGTTGATACAATTCTAAAAGCTGATTCTTTGCCGAATCCGAAACTTTCTTATACAGTCGGTAAGGATGCTTTTTTTGCGTCATTAATATCAAAACTCCCGCAAAATATTGTTAACTCTCTGGTAAAGCTTGGTCTGAAAGCGAAAATGAGAAGAACTAAATAAAAAATGTAACAAAATGTTAAATTTATGCTTTAAAAATAGCAAAAAATTTTTTGTCGGATTTTTTATATAGATATAAAGCTCTCTCTTCTTATTTAAACGGACAGGCCTTGGTTACAAGGTCTTTTTTTTGTGCTACGCACGTAGAAAAACGGACGGCTGAGAGAAGTAAGAAGTTTTCAGCACCTCGTATCTTTGCCTGCTCAGCCTTAAAGTGTTAGTTACGATACAAAAGTTATATTTGGCTACGCACGTAGAAATGAACAAATTTTTTTATTTTTCGTTATACTAATATAAGAGGTACAAAGATATGGAAAATAAATGTTCAAAATATGAAGGCTTATTTGTTTTCTCTGACGAGGAAACTTTGAACAGCCATATTAATGAATGCGAGGAGTGCAAAAAAGAACAGGAAAAAATGGACAGAGTTTCAGAGCTTATCGGTGAAGTAAAATTTTACTATAGAGCAAAGAATAAGAAGCTAAAAAGACTGAAAGCTGTGTGTGCGCTATTTTTCCTGATATTTTTTAGTGCTACATTCGGTATATTTTCTTATGACAGTGATCTTACCGATGCTCTAATGTACGGTAATACTCTATCAGCTGAGGAACTAGGATTTCCTGTTGATTCTTACGGATTGTTAATGGTGGATTAATGAATTTTAATGAAATTATCAAGGCAAATAAGCAAAATGTCAAAAGCATTATACGCTTAATTACCAAACAAGATAACGAGGACCTTGAACAAGAGGTTTATCTGAAAATCTGGAAAAATTCCGATAAGTATCGGGAGCAAGGTACTATGAAAAGCTGGATTAATACTATTGCAAAAAATGTTTCTAAAGATTATTTAAAATCAGCTACCTACAGATATACAAATGACTCTGTTTCAGATGATCTTGTTCTGAATAATATAAAAGACAAGAAATCTACTCCGGAGAATTCTCTTCTGGTTTCGGAAAGACAAAAGAGAATTATAAAAGCAATAGAATCTCTTAAGCCAAAATTAAGGGAAACAATTATGTTATGTGAAATTTACGGATATACTTATGAGGACGCAGCGAAAAAACTCGGCTGTCCTATGGGTACGGTTAAGTCAAGAATATATAATGCTAAAAAGGAATTGGCAGATATCCTTGCAGATTTGATATAAGAAGATTTTAAGAGGTGATTTATGAAAAAAGTTTTAGTTTTAATGTTTGCATTCTGTGCTGTTGTATCAGGGGCTTATGCTGCTGATAATGCTGCTGCAAATACATCAGTTATTCCGGCGCAGGCTATTCAGCCGCCACGTCCTGAGGTTAAACACAGAGATGCGGCTTTTGAAAGACGTTTAGGTCTTACGGAAGCGCAAAAAATCAAAGCTCGAGAACTTAGGATGCAGGGCCATGAAAAATTAAAGCCTGTTTTAGATGAAATTAACAATAAAAAACAAGAGGCAAAGATGGTTAAGCTGTCTAGGATAGCTGTATGGGCTCAAGAAGAACAGCTTGCCAAGTTAGATAAAGAAATAGCTGCCCTTGAAAAAAAGGCTAATGAAATAAGAAAAGCTAACATGAAAGAATTTGAATCAATTTTAACAAGAGATCAGAAAAAAATATTAAAACAAATGAAAAAAGAAGGGCGTCAAAGATACGAAAGACGTAAGGCTCTTGAAGCAAGCAATCATGCGGTTGTGAAATAAAAAAGAGAGGATTTTATCCTCTCTTTTTTTATTTTTATACTATATATCTATGCTGCGACTGCAGATTTTTGTTGAGGTTTATTAAGTATAATCAAAGCTTCTTCTGCAGCTGCCGCTACACCTTCGTTACGATCTTTTCTTACAAGATTAAATAAAGATATCAGTTCTTCTTTGTATTCAGGTCTCTGTATGTAAAGCAAGGCATCTATAGCAGCAGTTTTTGTTTCCGGATTAGGGTTGTATCTTAAAGTATCTACCACTGTTGATACACCCGGGAGATCTGTAAGCGGTATGACTGTCCCTGATTCTTTTTCTATTTCATCAGTGTATACCTTAGCAAGTGCTGCCATTGCATAAAGGGCATATTCCTTATTGCGTTCTGCAAGCTCCATCGGTGTTAATTCTACTGCACGGGCAATATCTTCTTCTGTTAATTTATAAGGCAGCTCCATTTTTTGAGGATCAAGATTACTGTTTTTTGCATATTCTTTTATAACTTCATTTACAATAATCTGTCTTCTCGCTTCTACTTGAGCAGGGCTAGGGGCAGGAAGTTTAGTTGTGTCATTTTGAACTATTTCAATAAGGCTTAAGAAAACGTCTCTTACAACATAAGGCATGGCTTTTTCCGGGGAGGTCATTGCTGTCCTTACAATTTCTTCCATCTGTGCTGCCTGGATGTCATAATCTGTATTATGGAGTGCTGTTACCACATTAGGAATATTAACTTCAGGAAGAATTTCTTCTGAAGGAACTATTTCCGGTTCTTTTTTTGCACGAAAATTCAATCCGCTTGCAGCAAGCGGCTCTTCTTCTTTTTCTACTTTTTCTGCTTCTACTGTCGTGTAGTTAGCTTCCGGAACCGGCGGAGTATTATCTTCATGCTCAGCTTCCTGCGGGATTTCTTCCGCATTTTTAATTTCTTCTTCTTTTTCTTCTGCTTTATGTTCTTTAAGTTCAAATTCTATTTCATAAGCATTATCATTATGAACATAAGTTCTGTTGCTTATTAAATTGGTTTGATAAGCTAAAGGTATTTTAGCATTTTGAACTGCCATATCATAAGGAACTATACTATTATAAGCCGGATATTCATATAAAGATTTTGTATAAGGCTCTACAGACGGTCTGTTTATCTGAATATCTACTCCCGTATAAATCCCGTTATCATTCGGATTAGTTTTATAATCCGGAGAAATTTTTGTTTTTGGATCGTTGATTTGAATTTTTACAGCATTATAATTAGCCTGTTTGTTGTTGACTGCTGGAGCCGGATATATCATATTACTTCCTTTCGACGTCTACACTTCTGTACTTATTTAAAGCTTCTGAATTTTAAAATTTGCTTAATTATCTAACTTATTTTACAAATATTAACATAAAAATATTTTAAATGATATTAATTACATCAAGATTTTTAAATTCAAAAATAGTTTTTGTATTATTTTTTGACTTTTCTTCTGCCAGAATTGTTCCGACAATTGCTTCCAGCTGTGCAACCGGCATCATATTTGCAGGAATTTCTTCAAATCCGTATTCAAGTTTTAAGGCATTTTGGAGAAACTTGCAATCAGCAGAAGAACGCTCCTTATAATTAGAGTAAAGGTTTAGTTTTTGTCTTGTAAGGTATGTTTCAAATCTTGAAATGTCTGCTCCTTTTTCTTTTAAACTTAAAAGTAAATCGGAACCGCGCGGAGAAAATCTTTGAGTCCAATTATCGGTATTTAAAAAATGGGTGTGTTCAGTTGAATTAATAAGCTGGTAAGGTTTTGACAGGACTCTCCATTTGCCTTCCAGCATTGTATTATCCCAGGGAATTGATACACAGATAATGGAATTATTTATTGAAGGATAGTTTTCAAAAAATAACGAAATATCATTCATGGAGAATAATTTGTCTACGTAAATTAAGTTCCCGCTTGAAATTTCTCTAACAGCAACACCGCTTTCTATAGAAGATGCTGCTCCTAGTGATAAACCTACCAGATGTGTTATCATAATCCGAAATCCTCGTCTTCCGGAATGTTGGTGTTGAGTTTTATAACTCTGCGTTCAATAGGCGGAAGGGAAGATTCTTCCGAACTTGTTTCATTATCCAGATTTATGTAGAGTTCCATTTTTCTGTTTGAAAGTCTTTCCCGTTTTTGTTTTGCTATACGCTCTTTATTTTCTTCCAGAAGTTTTCTTGCAGCAAGAGAAATGGAATCACCTTCAACGGTTTTAATAATTTCTTCTCTTTGTCTCTGAATTTTATCCTGTTCCGCTTTGGTAAGTCTCAAGGTGTTATCGTTTCTGGTTCCAAATTGATTCTTATACTTATTTTTAAGAATAAGTATTTCTACTCTTCTGTTAGCCGGGTCTTTCGGAGATATTGCCGTTTCAAGAGGTCTTGTATCTGCATATCCTGTTGCGGAGAATAGTGATGGAGAGAATTTAAATCTGCTTATTAAATATCGTACAACCGCGCAGGCTCTTGCACTTGAAAGTTCCCAGTTAGAAGGGAATAACGCGCTTCTTATTGCCAGACTGTCAGTATGACCTTCTACAATCATTGCATGGAGTACAAATTTTTTGCAAATAAGAACGCCGACTTTGTCCAAAAGTTTTCTTGCATTGCTGTCAAGGTATGCTGAACCGTTTGCAAAAAGGTATTTATCTTCAAATGTGAGTAAAAGACCTTTCTCGGTTATTTTGGCAGAAATTCCGTCGAGTTCCCCCATTTCTGTCAATTCTTTAACTTCCTGTTCTATTTCGTTAAAAGATGCTTCTTCGTACTTAGGACTTATGTATTCAAGCATTAGTGACGGAATAAAAGAGTTTGCCTGCTGCTGGTCAAAGATGGAATCGCTTCCTTCCAGAATAGCTTCTTTACCTTCAAGAAGGGTGTTTTGGCTGAAAGCATTTTTTAGTGACTCTTCCAGTTTTGCAAAATCTGTTGCATCAACCTGAGCCAGAGCATAAAGAACTACGAAGGTTGCGAAAAGCAGAGTAATAAAGTCTGCATATGAGACCAGCCATCTTTCCAGGTTTTCATGTTCTTCGTGTTTCTTTTTTCTAGCCATTTTGCTCCTTGTTGTCTTTTTCAAGGATGAATGAACGGAGTTTTCTTTCGATTAATACAGGGCTTTCACCTGCCTGAATTGAGAGAACTCCTTCGAGAATCATATTTTTGTATAAAAATACACTCTGATAAATAAACTTAATTCTGGTACTAATAGGAATCATAACGAGGTTGGCGGCAAACAAACCGTAAATTGTTGCAACGAATGCAACTGCGATACCTGCGCCCAGTTTGGATGGGTCAGAAAGGTTCTGCATAACCTGAATAAGACCCATAACCGCACCGATGATACCAAGGGTTGGGGAGTAACCGCCGAAAGATTCAAATACTTTAGCGCAGCCGTTTACATGGTTTTCGTATTGTTCAATCTGGTTTTCCATCATTTCTCTTACGAGAGTCGGATCTGTCCCGTCTGCAACAGCTCCCAGACCGAGTGTAAGTAACGGATCAGAGGCATTGTAAGCTTCTTTTTCAAGAGCAATAATTCCTTCTTTCCTTGCCTTTGTTGCAAAACCGCCTATTTCTGTTATTAGAGCTTCAAAATCGCTTTTTGGCGGCATGAAAACATTTTTCAGCATAAGTATTGCATTTTTTAATTGTGCCGGAGGAAAGCTCAGAACGATAGCACCTGTTGTACCTCCAAGTACAATAAATGCGGCGGTAATCTGAAGGAGTTGTCCTATATTTCCGCCTTCCAATGCTTGACCTGTCAAAATAAAGCCAATCCCGAGGAATAAACCTATGACTGCAAATATATCCATAATTATCTCCGATTATATACTATTCTGATTATATTAAACTATAATTTAATCTCTTTGAAATCCTTTAAATATAGTATGTTTGGAGATAAAAAACTCTATGAACCCGGGAATTTTCCTGATAAAATTTTTATGGCATTGTTTTCTGCTCTGTCAGCGCGTTTGAGAGCTGAAGCTAATCCGGAGTTATCAAAGCTCTTTTTTATGTTTGCCGGGGTTTGGGCAGGAATATATTTTTGTGCGGCTTCGGTAACATTTTTACTTAAGACAGAATCCTGAGACGGAATGTATGTATAGGTATCATAGTCTGATTTTGTTTTAGGTATATTGGAATCCTGAGATGGAATATAAGTATAGTTATCATATTCCGGTTTTATGTTAGGGACTGATGAATTTTGTGACGGAATATAATTATAACTATCCGGAGTTTTATTATTAAGTTGTGATTGGGCTACATTTGTTGCAGCAGCAGTTGCGGCAGCAGTTTCTTCTGCAGGAATAGGCTTTTGTTCCTGAACCTGCGGAGCGGTTTCTGCTTTTGGAACTTCCTGCTGCGCAGCAGGAACTGACTGAGCCGGTGTTGATATAGAAGGATTCTTTTGTGCTTCAAGTTTTTCAGCTTGAGTTTTAAGCAGTCTTTCCTGAAGATCTTTTTTAAGGAAAGTTTCATTATTTTTCTTTTTGTCTTCGTATTCTTCTTCCTTATACTGGTCATAATAATTTCCGAATATTGATTTGCAAATTTTAACCAGAGTCCCATCAAGAAGTGAACTTGATATCATTAGCGCTCCGACAAATCTTAATGGTGTGCCAATAAGGTTTTTACCAAAGTTAGGTAATTTTTGTAAGAAGGTTCTTCCTTTAAGTCCGTTGTTTCCGATATCAATAAATGAACCTGCTTTTCTGAGCATTTTAACAAGCAAGTTTTGAGGTTCTGTCGGTTTTTTCAGTGCCTTAATCTGTTTCTTTACTGCATCTCTTGCCGCTTTATCTTCCGCAAAACTTGCAAATTCTTTATTTTTAACTTTGTTGTTAAATTCCTGCGTTAATTCGTATATCTTTTTACGATTTTCTTCACTTACTCCGATATTTTGCATACCTCCTAAGCCGTAAACCATTTTAACGGCAAGAGGGATTGTTACAACCCAGGAACCTGCCATTAACAAACCATTCATAAGAGTTCCGACTTTTGAGTCTTTTTCTGCTTTTTGAACATTATTAACAGTATTGATTAAGTGCGGAACCATAAAGAATAGCAGTCCTAATTTACCGCCTCCGAAGGTTGCCATTCTGTGGAAAATCTGCATAGCTTTAGCACACATTCTTCCGGTTGTGGTTTTAGCGGATGATATGCTGTGGAATTTGTTATAGAACTGGTTGGATGTAATATAACGGCTGAACGGTTGGAACGGTCCGGTCCATCCGATATTACCGCTTGATATTTTCAATTTCCCGCTAGCTTTTTCAAGGGCTTTTTCAAGTGTAGGAATGGTTTTACCGTTTGTGTCATTCATTATAGCTTCAAATGCGGCTTTATCCAGTCCCATAGCTTTTAACATTTGTTCTTGGACTCTTTTGCTGGCTTCAGGGCTTGATATAATATTTCTGATTTCCGAATCGTTAAGTTTAAGCCGTTTCAGTCTTGCAAAGTTTACATAATCAGCATCTTTGATTTTTGAAATGCTGTTCACATTAAAGAATTTTTTAGCAGCTTCAGTTTCCGCTTTATCCAGACGGATATTTTTACGTTTCATAACTCCGTCGGAGTTAAGACCTATATCATTTGCAAAACTCTTGAAATCCTGAAGAGTTCTCATCTGCTGCGAGTGAAGCTCGGATTTCGGCATTTCCCAGTCCGGAACAGCCGGTTTATCTAATATAGCAGATGTGATACTATTTGTATGTAAAAATTTGCTGGTTTTATTGCGTGCATCCCTTAAAGGATTTACTACTTTGAGCGGGATTTTCCCTTGTAGTTTGTCTCCGAAATTAGCAGCTTTTCCTACAAGACTTTTGTTATATTCACCGCCAAAGTGTTCACCAAGGACATCAAAGCCTTTGAAAATACCTCCGGTTAAAAGGAGGGCTAATATAGGGTGTTCTACCATAGGCGAAATCATACCCATAGGATCGGCTTGTTTAACGGATTCTTTAAAGCTCTTCGGTTTATAACTGTCATTTGGCATGTAATACAAATCAGGGAGCTGAACATCCGGAACGGGCGGCTGCATTGCAGTTGCTTGTATTCCTGCAGCCGGAGTTCCTACCCCTTGTAAGTATTGAGGATATTGAACTGCCTGATAGTTATTAAAATTGTTTTGATCGATTGTACTCACAATAAACCTGCCAAACACTAACTACTTTTATAAAGTATTTTACTACTTAAAAATTGCCTTTATTTCATGGATTACAGCCGCTTTTGTAAAATTTCTTTACAACATTTTATATCTTTATACTGCATTAGTATTTTCTAAAGTTTTTTCAGGGGCAAAAACTCTCGGATCATCAATTTTATCCATTGCTTTCATGATACCAATTTTGCCGGCTTTCTTCTGAATATTAGTAATCCAGGCGTTAAAGGCATAAGGAACAGCAAAGATTACCCCCAGAATAGGAATGCCTGCGACCAATCCTGTATTTATAAGAGTATTGTAATTTTTATATGTGAAATTCATTTTTAGTTGCTCTTGTACTTCTTTTGGGATTTCAATATCGGCTTTTGATGCTTTGGATTTAGCCCAGAGTTTGCCGCATTGTGCAATCATATTACGTCCCCATTTAGCTGCCGGTGTTTGTTTTAAATGTTTTCCAAGCTGTTCGGAAAAAGCTTTGGCAAGGTCACTTTTGTTATTAGAAGCCATTGCCTTTGTAATACTTTCGTTTCCGATTTTATCAGCTTCTTTAAGTAATACATCTATGGCATTGCGGATTTCTTTGTTTTCGGTTTTATTCAGAAATTCTTCAAGTCTGCCTGTTACAAGAGCTTTTTGAAATTCCTGAACTTTTGATTTTCCGTTTTTTTGTACTGTATTATAGACATTATTGATTGAGGATTTTATAGGAGATTTCGCGTCAAATATCATATTTGTAAGCTTGTTTCCTGCTTTTATAATAGGGAATTTACCTCTGCCGATAAAAACGGCCAGAGCTGCTAAACCCGCCATACTTCCTAATGACCAGAGGGTTGATGCTGTCTGTTTAGCTATTTCTGCACCGGCTTCAAAATCTTCTGAATATCTTTGGGACATTTCATCAATTTCGTCAAAAGCCGTAAATAAATGTTTTTGTAAATTTTCTGCTTCAGCTTTTTGCTCTTCCGTAATCTCGATTTCTTTAAAAGCTTTTTGAAGCTTTTCATTTTCAGCTCTGACTGTTTTTTTGTAGTTATTATATTCTGACTTGTCTTTAAAATAGGACGCAAGGAATGAAAAACTGCCGCCAAGTTTTTGCAGGAAGGATTGTTTTTGATTTTCTGCCGTAATATGTGAAGCTTTTTCCATATCATTTTCTGAAAAAGCAATTAATCTTTCCGGGTGCGAGAGGAGTTCTTTGCGGGCTTGATATCTTCCTATTCTTGAAGCATTCTTCTCTTCAATTGTGCCCTGCATCTGGATAATCAACGGTGTAATAATTGGTATCATAGTTGAAACTGCAGCACGGACTTGTTTATTTGCCTTTGCAAATTTTAATAGCTTGTTAATTCCTAACCCGAGAGGAAGTGCTATCAGCCAGGAAAGCGTTCCGATGGTATCGAAGGAGTTTTCTACGTTTTCTGAGTATTCTTCTGCCTTAATATTGACATCTTTTACAATATTGATTATCAATTCCTGATCTTCTCTGGCTTTTTGCAGTTGTTCCGGCGTCAAGATAACTGATTTAAGTTTTTCAATTTCGTCAGGGTCTTTCCGGGCAAGCCAAGCTTGATATTCAGCTTTATCTTGATTGAGTTCTTTTAACTCGGAAATAATTTTTGATACACTGTTTTTTTCTTTTTCATCAGGGATTGATGCTGCAATTTCTTCGGCTTTTTTTATTTGCTCAGGAGTATAAATAACAAAGTTTTTAATATCATTCAACTCATTTTGCTTAGCCTGATATCGGCCGATTCTGGAGGCTTCTTTTTGTTTTGAATTTCCCCATAATATCATGCCTATTGCGCTTGCAAACATTAGTCCCATTATTGCGTAGGAGCCGTTAGTTCTTATTTTTTTGCTTAGTTTATTTAATTTTTTACTTAATTTCTGGTATTCTTGTTTTTTTGTTTGATAGAGCGGGTTGCTTTGTGAAAGCTTGTTAAGTTCATTTTCTAAATTTGCAGCCTTTTTTCTTATATTTGCTGTTAACTGTTTGTCGGCAAGTCGAATAATCGGTTCTTGCAGGAAAGACAATCCAAAAATCGGAATAACTGAAATCATACTTGTAAGTTGTTCCATGTTCTGGCAATTATCTTCCGAGCGGGTATCCATAATTTCACTAGCCCGTATAACAGTTTCAGCTTTTTTTTGTGTAAGCTCAAGTTTATCCTGCGGGACTCCAATATTCGCTGCCAGATACTCTTTGCGAGCTCTTTTATCAGCTTGATGTTGTTCCCATTTGTCGTACTTGCTATAGTTTTTTCTTACATCATTTATTGAATTTAAGAATTGTCCCACAGTCCCGCTACTCCTATAATATTAAAGTTGCGGTCATAAAATTATTTGATAATTTAATAAAATAAGTTTTACATTCTGTAACAATACTGTTTAAAATTTCTATTAAGAAATGTAAAACAAATAAGTGCTTTTTATTGTGTTTATTGGTTTAAATAAGTATCATATATTTATATATCCCGAAATAGGAGGTTATTGCTTGAGAATTCTTCCGGTACAGCAAAATTTACAACCAATTATTTGTAATAAAGAAAAAGAGTTAAAGCAGAAAGAAACTAAAATTTCTTCTCCCAAATTTTTTGATAATAGTGCATATGGCATGGCTCAGGTTAATTTCAAAGCTAGAGTTTCTGACGTCCCTCAGGTATTGGAAAAAATTTCCCTTGATGACAAAATTGCATATGCGCTTAAAAAACTTAAACCCTGTGAATTTCTCATTGCTTCTAAGGATGTAATTTCTCAGATTCCGAAATTGCGTGAATGTATTGCTATGGCTCCGTTTCTTATTAGTAAAATAAGTGTTGTTAATGATAAAAGTTTGAATGAAACACTTTTGTTTACAAAATTTTCGGATGGTCAATATACACTTTTTAACCCTAATGATGAAGTAATAGTTTTAAACGGATTTCAGCCGATAAAACGTAACAGCGGTGCAATGATTGATGAGCATGACGCTATTGTCCTGTCAAACCAGGTTATTATGATTAAGGATAATCCTGACAATGAGTTGAAGCTGGATGATTATGCACAATATTTTCTAAAGGAATATGATTTCAGACGAGATGCGAAAGAAACTTATCGCAAATATAATATGCAGCGCTTAACCATATTGTCGCAGCCTGTTAAAACCGGAGACCCTGATGCCGTTACGTTTGCAAAGGTCGGCGGGCAGAAGGATGTAATTGATGCTATAAAGAAGAGAGTTCTTTTCCCTATGAAATATCCGGAAGTCTTTAAAAATAACAGCATAAATCATGGGGTTATCCTTTACGGTCCTCCTGGAACAGGCAAGAGTCTTATTGCTGAAGCTCTGGCAAATGAATCAGGCGCTGCTGTCTTTAAATTATGTGCAACGGATTTGGATTCTAAGTATATCGGTGAGTCAGAGAAAAATTGGAGAAATCTGTTTGAAGAAGCTAAAAATTCTCAGCCGAGTATAATTTATATTGATGAGTTTGATGCTATTGCCAGACAGAGAGGCGGAATTGATGCCTACGGAGATAAACTTATAAATCAGGTTCTTTCCCTTATAAGTGATGTGGAGAAGAGTAAGGAAAACGTTTACCTGATAGCTGCAACAAATAATTATGATGTACTTGATCCTGCAATTATGCGTTCAGGAAGGTTCGGGCTTCATTTAGAGGTTAAAGCTCCGGATCTTGAGGGGACTAAGGAGATTTTGAAAATCCATACCAAAGGGAAGCCTATGGCAAAAGATTTTGATATTGATGAAGCTGCCAGAAGGATGTATGCGAAAAAGATGACCGGTGCGGATATCGCAGCCGTTGTTGACAGTGCATATTCCAATGCTTTTGAACGTCTTGATTTTTATAAAGCTATGGACGAAGGCAGGTTTACGCCTTCAATGATGAATTATTTTGATATAACAGAAGAAGATTTAACTAAGGCAATAAACGATTTTGAGAGTAAAAAGAAAACAAGAAATCCAATTGGGTTTTAAGTTAAATAAATAGTAAACTTTTTTTACAAAATACCTGAAAATACGAGCAATTTTTTGTAGTTTACTATACAATGTTCATGTCAAATTAAGGATTAAGAAAAATAATGGAAACCTTTGAATTAACCAATTATAAATTTTATTCAAGCCGTTTGGATATGGAATTAATAACAACTATCGTTGATGCACTTAAAGAAATCTTGGAAGAGGATAAAAAGCAAGAACAGCCTTTGTTTTTAAAAGTTGCTGATAATTTTATTATGGATATTGCAAGAAAGGTTGTTCAGGAGAAAAAGAGAACTTTTCTTATTGGTATAACCGGTGAAAGCGCTTCAGGAAAGACGGTTTTTGTCGATAATACTATAGAAGCTGTTGTTAGGGAGAAAAAAGAAGGTATTTATACCGTAATCAGATGTGATGATTATTATAAAGATACTTCTAAAGAGCTTCAGGAAGCCGGCAGCTATGATGCGCTGTTTAAAACCGGATTCAGTTTTGACACTCCTGATGCTATTGATTTAAAGCTTATGCGTAAACATCTTCTGGCTCTTAAGAATCTTGAGACGGTTGTTTCTCCTAAGTATGATTTTGTAACCTGTGTTTCAGATCCTAACGGAGATGTTAAAAAACCGGCAAAGGTTATTCTGACAGAAGGTTTATACGTTTTAAACGAAGATGTCCGTGATATTATGGATGTAAAAGTTTATGTATTTACGCCGCTGGAAGTTATAAAAGAACGCTGGTATAAACGTGCCGTATTAAGGGGTAAAACCGGTGAAGCTGCTGATTTGCAGTTTAAAAATGTAAATGAAACAGCCCAGCAGTATATAAGACCTACTTATCAGATTTCTGATTGCATAATTAACGGTATGGTTGATAAAGAGTATATTAAAGTTATTACAGATAAGATTTTAAATAAATTAAGCGAAATTTGCGCTTAGTTTCACTATGGAGGGGAAGGTATAATGTTTGAATTAAAGGCTCAGATGTATTTTGCAGCCGCACACCACCTGTTGAATTATGAAGGGGAATGTGAAAACCAGCATGGACATAACTGGCTTGTTGAAGCATATGTAAGAGGAAATTCTTTAGATAAAAGCAATATTCTTATAGATTATAAAGTCTTAAAACGTGAACTTAAATCTGTATTGGATTTATTGGATCATAAGGATTTGAATGAATTACCGTATTTTAAAGGTGAAAGTCCTTCAAGCGAAATGATTTCAATGTTTATTTATAATAAACTTAAAGAAAGAGTTAATCTTGTAAGCAGGGTTTCTGTCTGGGAAACTCCGACATCTTGTGCAAGCTACTATGAAGAATAGGTTTTGAGGGAGGAGAACAATTGGATTTAATACAATCAATATTGATGGGTTTTATACAAGGTTTGAGTGAGTTTTTGCCGGTTTCAAGCTCCGCACACCTCGTATTTACTTCTAATTTTTATAAAGTTTTTAAGGGAATTGAAATTGTTCATGAATCTAATCAGGAAATCTTTCTTGATATTATGCTCCATTTAGGAACTTTGATTGCTGTTTTAATTTTCTTTAGAAAAGATATTATAAATATTTTGCGGGCGCTTTATCTGGGATTTAAGAATAAGGATTATAATAACACGGAATTTAAAATGGGATTATATATTATTCTTGGAACCGTGATTACGGTGCTTATCGCGTACCCTCTTAATGAAGTCGCAGGAGGCCTGGTGTTTAAGCCTGCTATTGTCGGGCTTCTTCTTGTATTTACCGGAATTTTGCTCTTATCAAGCGAGTATTTTGCTAAAAAACATCAGGAGAAAAAAGAATTGTCTTTGAAAAGTTCAATTTTTATCGCTATAGCACAAGGCTTAGCGGCTCTCCCCGGTTTTTCAAGATCCGGACTTACAATTGCGACCGGACTTTTTGCCGGCATGGACAGAACTACTGCTGCAAGATACTCATTTTTGCTTTCTATTCCGATAATACTTGGTGCATCTCTGGTTTATCCACTGGTGAAACTTGATTTTCATGAAGTTCTTGCTTTTAATTGGACGGCTATTATTGCGGGAACTGTTGTTTCCGGTATTGTCGGCTACTTGTGCATAAAGTATTTTATCAAATTTGTTTCCCGCTTTTCTCTTGCGGTTTTTGGCTATTATTGTTTGATAGTAGGAATTTTTACATTTATATTTTTTATGGGGAGGTAGTTTATGGAATTAAACAAATATATAGAACACACTCTTCTTAAGCAGGAGGCAGGTAAAGAAGAAGTTATTAAACTTCTTGATGAAGCGAAAAAATATAACTTTTTCGGTGTTTGCGTAAATCCGGTTAACGTAAAAATGGCTAAAGATTATCTTGAAGGTACTAATATTCAAGTTGTTACGGTTGTAGGTTTCCCTCTCGGGCAATCTACAAGAGAGGTTAAAGTTCTTGAAACAATAGATGCCGTTAAAAACGGAGCCGATGAGATAGATATGGTTATTAATGACGGTAAACTTAAAGACGGCGAATTCACATATGTAAGAGACGAAATTGCTGCTGTTAAAATGGCTTGTCAGGGTAAAAATCTCAAAGTTATTTTGGAAACCGATTTATTAAATAAAACCGAGATAAAGAAGGCGTGTGAAATTTGTATTGAAGCCGGTGCTGACTTTGTTAAGACTTCAACAGGTTTTGTAAAAGACGGAGTCGGAGCTAAAGAAGAAGATGTTAAACTCATGTATGAAACCGTAAAAGATTCCGGACTTAAGGTTAAGGCTTCCGGCGGAATCAGAGACAAGGAAGCTGCTATCAGAATGATTGAAGCTGGTGCATCTCGCTTGGGTACAAGTTCCGGCGTAAAAATTTGTGCCGAAGGCTAAGTCTTTAGGATTAGATAGCGGGTAAGTAAAAAGTTTAATGTATTGATGAGGGTTTAAGTTTAATATTATATAGAATCCTCATCGCTCAAATTTTCCTCTCTTTTTTGTAAGAGAGGTTTTTTTTGTATGTAAAGAGGGCGGAGCCTGTAAGGCTCCGCCCTCTTTTGATAAAATCTTTTATTTACCCCCTATCGGGTTGTTTGGATAAACAAACTTATTAAATCATTCAAAGCTGAATATTGTTTTTGGTAGCTTTGAGATTGTTTTTCAAGAGTAAGAATTTGTTTTTTATATTCCTGAATAGTGCCCTGGCATTCTCTTGCAGAAACTTTCAGGTTTTCCTGAACTTGCTGGGCATCTTGAAGAACACTTTTCATAGAGATTCCGAGAGCTTCCATAGTCTGCTTAATAATTTGAGCCCCGGTGTGTCTTGAAACTCCGCTAGGCAGCTGTGAAATGAGTTTTCTTAAAACCGCAATATTAGCAGGCATTTCAAATCCTTCAGAAGAACTTTCACTTACCGGATTTTGAACAGCAGGTTCTGCAAACAACGGTTCTTTTTCTTCTTCTATGTCGTCAAAGAAATTGTTAGTTTTAGCGGGTTGAGCCGGTTCCGCAAAGAAATCATCTTTTGTATTAAAATCCTGAGGTGTTGAAACAGGTTCTTCATTAAAGCTTATTGTATCTGTTTCTTCAGGTATATCAATGCTTTCGGCTTGCTTTTTTAATGCTTCTACTATTTTTTTACCGACACTTTCGTTATTCAACATGGTGTTCTCCCTCAATATTTTACTGAAATAATTATATGTTAAACATTTTTAAAATCCAATTAATATTATAATTATTGTTATTTTTCGTAATAATTTTATGCTAAACTTTAGCAGTATGGGAAAAGTTTTAAGTCGAAAATTTTATTCCGGTTCAACTATTCAGATTGCTCAGAATCTTCTTGGCTGTATTTTTTGCAGAAGGATTGGGGATAAAATTTACAGGGGAAAAATTGTTGAGACGGAGGCTTATGTTCAGGAAGATCCTGCCTGTCACGCATTTCGAGGTAAAACCGCAAGAAATGAAGTTATGTTTGGCAAGCCCGGTTTTTTATATGTTTATTTTACTTACGGAATGCATTTTTGTGCTAATGCGGTCACGGAAAAAGAAGGCAGGGGGTGTGCTGTTTTAATAAGGGCTTTGGAACCTTTATCGGAAGATTTGGATAATACAAACGGGCCGGCAAGGTTGTGTAAATCCCTTAATATAACCAAAGATTTAAACGGAGTTGATTTAACTTCTTCAAAATCTCCTGTCTGGATTGAAGAAGGGGAAAACCCCAATGAGATTGTAACAACGGTGCGAATCGGTATTAAGCAGGCTGCGGATTATCCTTGGAGATTTTATCTAAAGGATAACAGGTGGGTTTCAAAGAAATAGGTTATTTCTTTATATTTACCTTAAGGAAGAATGCGAGCGGAGTCATTAGAAATGCTATTAAAGCAAAGAGTGCAAAAGCATCTGAGTATGCGAAAATTCTTGCCTGCGTGATTAACTGGTTATAATAAACTGCGCCTGCTTTGTGCATTGCACTGAATTCAGGGAGTCTTGTCATAAAGTTATGTGTCATAACGGATAATCTGTGCAGGAATTCCGGATTTGTTCCGGCAAGATTTCCAACCAGATATGTCTGGTGAACCTGAGATAATCTGGAGACCATAGTTGATGATAAAGATACACTTAAAACTGTTGCAACGCTTTTTGCAAGACTGTGGAGACCGGCGCCGTCTGATAGCTGTGACTTCGGAAGAGTTCCTAATACAAGCCCCGAAGTCGGAATAAATGTAAGGATTACTCCCACGCCCAGTATTACGTTAGGTAGAACAATATACCCGAAGGATGTCATCAGGGTTAAATTTGTGTAATAAAAAGTTGAAATTCCGATTAAAACAAATCCTATAGCGATAAGAAATCTATTGTCAAGTTTTGCTACCATTTTATCAATAATACAAAGCATTACAAGGCAGGAAATAACCCTTGGAGCAAGTGATAGGCCGCTTAAATAGGCTGTATAATCCATAATACTCTGCAAATATTTAGGCAAAAGTACGATAGTTACGTAAATTATCATATTAACAA
>CALVCR010000138.1 GCA_944326125.1 Candidatus Gastranaerophilales bacterium
CGGTAGAAAAGGAGGCACATGAATTGGCAGTAATTGTATCATCTTCAGTGGACGAGCTTGAAAAACAGCACTTGGACAAAGTTAACTTAGGGCAGCATGTCCTTGCAGAGTTTTTTGAATGTGATTCAAATATTCTTAATAATATCGACAAAGTAGAAAAATATATGATAGATGCAGCTCTGGAATGCGGAGCAACCATCGTTCAAAAATGTTTTCATATGTTTAACCCTTACGGAGTAAGCGGGGTTGTTATTATATCAGAAAGCCATCTGGCAATTCATACCTGGCCTGAACTGGGCTACGCGGCAGTAGATTTATTTACTTGCGGAACAAAATGCGATCCAAAGGTTGCATATGAGTTCTTAAAGAAAATGTTTAATTCTAAAAAGGCTTCATTTACGGAACTCAAGAGAGGGATTATTGATAGAGAGACCCTCAAACTTGCAGAACAGCCGTTTGAAGTTGCAGAACAATTTGAAGATTAAAAAAATAACTCCTTCGGGAGTTATTTTTTTACATAAAGTAACAATATTAGCAATTTTAAGGAATTCCGAGTTTTATATATAATATGGTTATGAAAGTTGAAAGTATTAATCTGCCGATTTTTAGAAACGGGGTAAATAAAATTTCCCGTCCTGATGCCGGCAATGATGATAAAAAACAAATTAAGGAGCTGGCATCTGTCACTCCCGATTATAATGTTAAAATACCAACCCCGTATAAAAAAACAGGAGTGGAAAAGCTTCCAAATGGTTTAGAAATTCATACTTATAAACTTTCAAACGGATATAGGGTATCCATTATTCCGATGGAAGGGTCTCCGACTGTCGTAAAAAACTATGTCAATGTCGGTTCTATGAATGAAACAGATGATATAAAAGGAATAAGCCATTTTTTGGAACACATGGCATTTAACGGAACTAATGGCAGCGACGGGTATATAAAACTTAATCAGGGAGATTCTTTTTCAAAAGTAGATGAAATGGGCGGCTGGACAAATGCCAGCACAAATTATGCACTTACTGATTATGTAAACTCAACACCTATGTTGGAAGATAAGGATCTTGAGACCCAGATAAAAATTATTGCAGCAATGACTGAGGATTTAACTCTTTCCGATAAGATGATTGAAAAAGAAAAATTCCCTGTCTCATCAGAAATAAATATGATACTTGATAAACCGGAAACAATTGTTGTAGATCAAACTTTAAGAACACTCTTCGGAATAAAAAGCTCAGCTGATGAACTTGTAGGGGGAAGTGTTAAACATATTCAAAACCTCACAAGAGATGATGTTATAAATTATTATAACAAATACTATGTACCTGAAAATATGAATCTTGTTATAACAGGAGAAGTTGACCCTGATAAAACAATGGAGCTGGTATCCAAAAATTTCAGAAGCAATAAAAAACGTCTAAGCCCAGCTTACGAAACAAAATTAAATCCAATAAATTCTACTGTAAGAAAAGATTTCATAAGCGACAAAGCTACATCAACAAGTATTATGCTGGGATTTGCAGGACCTAAAATTCAGGATGCAAAAGGACAAATCTTATATGATATAGCTTCTAAATACCTTCAATCAACAGATGTGGGTCTAAATAAAGCTTTAAGAGATATAAATGCATCTCCTGATCTGGGTATTGAAAAAATAAGCACTAACCCGAACAGTCCGTCATTTGTGTATTATGCTTTTAATTGTGCTGAAAATAATTCGGAAAAAGCTCTTAAAATATTTTATAATAAACTCAACAATATAAACCCAATTAATCAGAACGAGCTTAATAGGATTAAGGAAGCTCTTTTAATCAGAAATGACAACATTTTCAATAAGTCCGTAAGTGTTAATACAGTTGTCGGTACAGCAATGTTTGATGACAATCTGGATTATCTTACTAAGTATGATGAAATCTTAAAAAATATTAAGCCGGAAGAAGTTGATTCTTTTATAAAAGAATGTTTTAACCTGAATAAAGCGGCAATAACCCTAATTCATCCGAAAAAAAATCAAAACAATATAAGTTTTCAAGGAACAGGAAGAAAACCTGTTAACATGAGCAAGGTTTCAGTCACAACCTTAGATAATAATATAAATGCAGCTTTTTATGAAACAAAGAACAATAACCCTCAGTATAAAATAAAATTCTATTATGAAACTCCTAAAAATTTAAAACCGGGAACAAATGAATTACTAGACCTTGTTTTGAGAATGGGCACAGAAAATATGTCTGAAGATAAGTTCAGACAATATACAGAAAAAAATAATCTCTCTTCTTTTGTTACACTAGGCGAAGAATCTTTCAATATACTGGGAGTTTCAGGCCATGATAACTTTGAAAAAACTATTAAATTAACAAAAGACCAACTTTATAATCCGGCCATCAATGAAAAAAATCTTGTAAAAGCGAAAGCTAAACTTCTGGATGCATTGAACCGAGCTCAAAATTCTGCAGAAGATTTATATATGGATAATGAGGCACTCATAAATCCGCTATATTCTTCAAGAAATGCTATTCTGGAAAACATCAATAAAATAACCGTATCAGATTTACAAAATTTTTATAATGATATTCTTAACAATTCTTACGCAACAATTTCAATGAGCATACCGGAAGGAGATACAGAGCTCAAAGAAAAGGCGTTGAAAGAATTCGGAACATTAAAAGCGGTTCACCCAAATACGCATAAGATTCAACATGTTTACAAAGAGAATACAAAAACACAAGTTTTAACGGAAGCAGCGCCGTATTCTCAGGCTGATATAATGGAAACTTTCAAATACCCGCGAATAGCAAGTCCAAAAGAAGCTGCTGTAAGCAATATTATGAACATTCTTCTCTCTTCTTCCAATACAATCGGATTATTTAATAACCTGAGAGAAAAAGAACATCTGGCTTACTCAGTATATTCAAACTTAGATAAGTCGGGCGACTGCGGAGAATTATCCCTAAATATATTAACAACCACTGACAATAAAGAAATCGGAGAAATCAGCTACGAAAATGTACAAAAAGCTATAAACGGATTTAACAGACAGATAGAAGCTCTAAAGAATTCCGAATATCCGGATATAGATCTTGAAAGTGCGAAGAAGACTTTAAAAGCACAGCTTTTAAACAAAGAGACTCCAAGTTCTAAAATCAATGCTCTTTCCAGAGGAATGCATTCCCAATACGGCGTTGATTTTGACAACCAGATATTTAAAGAAATTGACTCGGTAACAAGAGAAGATATAGATAAATTTGCTCAAAAAGTATTCAAGAATCCGCCAATTTATTCAATTGTGGCAAGCCAGGATACATTAGATGCAAATAAAGAGTTTTTAGAAAGTCTTAAGGATAAAGATTCTCTCTAAATTCACGTATTTTCTTAATTTGGGTCTTATAATCTCCGCTAAGGAGTTCATCAAGAGAGATAGAAACTTCTTCAATACTCTTTTGAATATTTTCTTTATTCAAAGAAACCATATCGTCAGCCATCTCAAGATTTGAAAGGGCCAGTCTGGTAGTATCCCTAAAACCGCTGGAAGCAAGTGTTTGAGCAAGCTTATTATCCTGTACTGTTTTACATAGAGCCTGAGCAATAACCATAGGAGCATGAGAAATTAAAGCCGCAGCCTTATCATGATCTTCCGGAGTAGTTATAATTACCTCTGCGCCTAAATCTTCAATGACTTTTTCCAAAGTTTCAAAATCGTCATCAATTAACCCGTCTAACGGAGTAACTACCCATTTAGCACCTTCAAAGAGCGTACTGAAAGAATTCTCCCAGCCGCTTTTTTCAGTTCCTGCCATAGGGTGTGACGGGATAAATTTATATCGGTATTTACGCTTGGAAACAAAGCCTTTTAGGCTGCTAACATCACTTACTATTGCAGTTTCTGGAAGTATTTCATCCAATTTATCAAGAACTTTTAATACAGTGTTCATAGGGGTGCAGACAAAAACAAGATCACAGTCTCTTAAAGTATTATAATCCCAGCTTACATTAGGGACTCCGTCTAAACTTCTTGAAACACCTAGCACTTCATAGCCTTCAAGTTCAGACAACTTCTTAAAAATCGAGCCGCCAATAAGACCTAAACCAATGACACCTATTTTCATAAAAGATCCTTATGAGTAAATTTCTTAGTACCTTCAACATAATCCTTAACAATCTGTCCGCAGCCTTCAAGAGTGTATTTATAAATAGTAAGCCCCTCAAGCCCAACAGGTCCTCTGGCATGAGTTTTATTTGTAGATATGCCGACTTCCGCGCCAAATCCGTACCTAAACCCGTCTGCAAAACGTGTAGACGCATTGTGGTAGACTCCGGCAGAATCTACAGCAGAAAGAAACAGGTCTGCGGAAACTTTATCTTCAGTAATAATTCCGTCAGTATGTCCGGAAGAATATGTATTAATATGCTCTATAGCATCTTCTGCAGAATCTGCAAACTTATATGCAAGAATTTTGTCCGAATACTCTTTATGCCAGCTTTCTGGCTCGGAAACAAGTTTAATTCCGGCTGATTTTAACTTTTCAAGCAAGTCTTCCGAATTTGGAAAATCTTTGTGTATCAAAAGAGTTTCTACTGAATTGCAAGCACTCGGATACTGTGTTTTAGAATCTATAATTATATTTAGAGCCTTGTTAAAATCAGCAGACTTATCGACAAAAAGGTGGCAAATACCATCCGCATGTCCCAGAACGGGAATTTTGGTATTTTCTTTTATAAATTTAACAAGACTATTTCCTCCGCGAGGAATAATTAAATCAATATATTTGTCGCACTTAAGCATTTCCGCAACATCATCACGTGTAAATACCTGAGTTATAATACCTTCCGGCAGCCCATTAACTTTAGAAAGAGCGGATTGAATCACTTCCATAATAGCTTTATTTGTATTTACCGCTTCTCTCCCGCCTTTTAAGATAACAACATTGGAAGATTTAAGAGCAAGCGCAGAAATCTGTGAAATTACATCCGGACGGGCTTCAAAGATTATACCTAAAACTCCGATAGGACAAGATATTTTCTTTAAGATTAACCCTTCGTCAAGTTCTCTTTCAAGCAGGATTTTACCTATAGGATCCGTAAGTTTTGAAATATCAATAATCCCTTGAATCATATCCCGCATTTTATTTTCATCAAGCTTTAAACGATTGTATAAGGCTTGGGAAAGCTCGCCTTTTTCAACCAGAAGAGCTGCCTCTTGGAGGTCTTTTTTATTAGCCTCAAAAATAATATCTCTTTTGGAATCCAAAGCCTTAGCCATTTCAGCAAGTGCCTTATTTTTTATTTCAGAACTTAACACTGCCGTTTTTTTTGAAACTTCTTTTGCTTTTTTAGCAAGATTCAGAAAGTTATTTTCGTCCATTTCTGTACTCCTCAACAAGCTTGCAATACTGCATTCTTCTAAAGTTGACCATTGTAGAGAACTTTTTCTTCCTTAAATATTCCTGTAAAGACTTTACGGGAAATTCATCTACAGCAGAAGGCTGTTTAACAATAAAACCGGATAAATCCATAAACGGAACAGCATTTCTGTAGTCCATAAACGGATTTCGTCTTTCAAATTCTCTCATCTAACTCTCCATAAAAAACTGATCTGTGAATAAACCTATGTTATATAAAAAGTATACCAGCTTCAACATCAGAATAGAAATATTTAAAAAATGTTTACGTTCTGATACAATACTAAACTTAGCCAAGTAGTTGAAAAAATTTTATATTGTTGGTATAGTTTTTAGGTAACGAAAACCTTACCCGAACTGATGAGCGCGTGTAGCCCAGTTGGATAGAGCGTTTGGCTACGAACCAAAAGGTCGGGGGTTCGAATCCCTCCACGCGTGTTTTTTTAAAGAGTCTTAGGGCTCTTTTTTTATGCAAGTTTTAGACCTGTTAGAAAAAATGGAAATCACATTCGTTTTTACTTTTTGCTGTTCTATGCTCACATTTTGCTCACTTATATGTAACAAATTGTAAATATTACACTAATATTACTAAAGCTTTTCTATTTTATGCCGATATCTTATATGAACAAGAAAGGTATCTTAAATATCTAAGATGGCAGGTATAGATTCAGTAAATAATGAAAATAACTATGAGATTATAAAACCTAATGCTAAAAAGGATGATGCTAAAACAGCGGAGCAGAGGTTAATTTTTGATGCTGTTGATCAAAATGATGACGGAGTTATTTCTGAAGCAGAATATCAGGGTGTAGTTAAAGGAAAGATTAAAGACTCAAAAGGCAATCTTGTTGAGCAAAATTTTATAAAAATAAAAGATTTAGATAATAAACAAGCATTAGTCGTAGATAAAAGCGGTAAACAATGGATTATGGACTCCGACGGAACAATCCTTAACCAGACGCATCTGGCGGTTCATGTTGCAAAAGAAAACCTCAAAAAAGCTACACAGGAATTTGAAAAACAGCTCAGTAAAGACGGCTGGGCAGGAAAATTTGCAGATAGAATAAGTATTTTATGGAATTCTAAAAATAGAGCAAAGGTCGTTGACAAAGACCTTGAAAAGCATTCTCAACTACTGCAGGAACTATCAAATCTGGCATCAGACAGCGAAGACTTTAGAGCAAAATTCCAAGAAATATTCGGAATAGAATACAATGAACAAGCTGTAAATTTATATCTTGCAAACCCGACAGAAGAAAACTATACAAAAGCATTTGGAAATCAAAATGATATTCAGGAGAGAGTTGAAAAATATAATACTTCGCAAGAAGTTGGAGCAACAGTTGTTAAAACAGGAGCCACTATTGCAGGAACTGTTGCAGTAGGTGTTGCAACAGGCGGAACCGGGCTTGTTGCAGCGGCAGCTATATCTGCAGGTACAAGTTTAGCGGTAAATGCTTCTGACAGATTAACGTCAGAGGATGGATTGCAGGCGGAAGATGCTAAAGATATTATAAAGCAAGCAGCCCTAGACGGTGTCACTGTCGGAGCCGGCGGCAAGATTGCACAATTATCCGGAAGTTTAATAAAAGGGGCTGGAATGGCCTCTAAAGTTGCTCGCGGAGCAATTAATACAAGCGGAGATATAATAGTAGGCATCGGGCAAGAATATGTTGAAACGGGGAAAGTAACAGCCAGCGGAGTTCTTACAAATGCGGCAGTAGGTTCTCTTGGTATAGCAGCTGAAAGCGGTGTATTGCAAAAAATGGGTGATAGTATAAAGAAAGCCGTTTCTAATACTGATGCTGTTCCTGTCAATAACTTATCTGATCTGGACGGAAACTTAATAACAGGCGGCTGGTTTAAAAAGTCCTCAACAAAGCCGGTTACCCTAAATGCTGATAAAGGCTGGCAGAATTTTAAAACAAAAGACGGAGAAATCACCCTTCTTGTATCCGGTGACAAGGTATATTACGGTAAAGTTGGTGATACAACAACCAGACCGCTAAAAGTCCAACCGGGCGAAAATAAGCTATTGGGACAGACTGAAGATGGGTTGTCTATAGTACTGGAAGGCGGTACTAACGGCAGCTATACGGTAAAATATATAGAGAACGGAAGTCCTAGTCCAGTTAATACATCTTCCTCGACTGTAAAGAAATCTTCTGATTACACACAGACACCACTACAAGTTTCTGATAAACATATAAGCAAAAAGGTTCAGACAAATATTAAGAAAGCAAATTCAAATGCAGATGATCCTGGAAACGCAGTAATATCAAAACTGGCAGGAGGCAGCGAAACAGGTTCTTCCGCAACAATAAAAGGATTTGACTCTTCTTTGGATTTATCAAATATTTCGCAAAAAGTCGCTCCGGGAGATGTCTTTACAGTGGGAAACGGCTCTTCTCAAAAACTTTATGTTAATAACAATGGAGTAGCAACCGAATTAAAAATATCAAAAGAAAAATTTGAAGAACTTTTCCCTCAAAACGGTTTTGCTCTAATTGAACAAAACGGTTTGAACAACTGCTGGCTTGTATCAAGATTAAATTCTATGATAGGCTCAACATCAGGACGCGCCCAATTGTATTCTATGCTGGAAGAAACACCTAACGGAGATATCATAGTTAAGTTAAAGAACTCTAAACCAATAACTTTCCCGGGAGGAAAACCTGCGGAAGCAATACAAACAAACCTTGGAGACGGCGCATCTCCGGGTATTGAAATGATTGAACAGGCTGTATTAATCAGATATCTCAAGGAACCGTCAGAAAGAGTAACGGATATAAGTCAACTTTCACTTTCAAACCTAAACAGAGAGGCAGATAATTTAGCACACTCTGACTATGAAGCTACAGCTTCACTCTTAGGCAAAAGCGGGAAAAATATCAGCAACACCGGAATAAACTATGATAATGAACTGCGTAATGCACTGGAAAACTTCCAATCAGGTCAAGACATGGGTGTTGCCACCTGGAATATGCACGCACGCTCTCTCGTAGGCTATGATTCTGCAACCGGTATGGTAACTTATCATGATCCATATTACGCAGGGGTTGATCTAACCTGTTCTTTTGAAGAGTTTGCAAAAATGAAACCAAATCTGAGTATTTGCAAGGGAACGCCATCAGCAAGCACCCCGGCAGTAAATACAGCATCAATACCAACAGAGCCAAGCATCCGTAGAGATACCGCTCCGCTGCCGGAAGTTAAAAAGAGTAATACTAAGGCTGCTGCTGAAACAAGCAGTTCAAAACTCAAAATTCCTGCAGGCTATAAAGAATACTCTCCGGCATTCGGCAGAAGAAGAATTATCGGCCCGAATAATGAAATTATGACAGAAGTTGACGGCAAATGGGTAAAAAGAAGTTATTAAAAAGTTTTAATTTGCTATAATATAGTAAAAAGGTATTTATATATGTCTAAACACAAAAAAGCTGACGAGAATATATTAATTGAGCTTGAGAAAAAAATAAAACATGCAGAAGAGAATAACTTGCCTCTTGAAGAATATGTTTTACCTGCAATAAATATACTGGAAAATTCAATCAATACTTTTTTAAAAAATATGGAACAAAAGGGAGAGCTTAACAAGCCTGAAATTGCGCATATAGAAATCCGTCAATATGCAGCTATCAAAAACCTTGCTGAAAAGATTAACCTGCCGACCCAAAAGTACGATGAACTTATAAAAAAAGCTCAGTGCCGTATCTTTGGAGAAAAAAACTGGGAAATATTTTTTAAAAATTAGGTAAAACCAACATTTGTATTCTTTAAAATAGTTTTTGATTGATAGGGCAAATACCCTATATTCTATTGCATATTATTGTGAAAATAAATAATAAATAGTATAATTTCTTTAAAAATCAAAAATTGTAGGAGTAATAATGCCGTTTGAATTTGAAAGACAAAAAATAGAAGATGTTATTCTTGTAAAACCAAAGGTTTTTGGTGATGATCGGGGTTTTTTTCTGGAAAGTTATAAAAAATCTGATTTTTTAAAAAATGGGATTACTGTTGAATTTAATCAGGATAACCATTCCAAATCAACTGCACATGTTCTGAGGGGTCTTCACTATCAGGCAAAGCCTTACGGGCAAGCAAAACTTGTAAGATGCTCAAAAGGGCGTATTTATGATGTAGCTGTTGATATAAGACCAAATTCCAAAACTTATGGGCAGTATGTAAAAGTTGAATTATCAGAAGAAAATAAAAATATGCTCTTTATTCCCGATGGATTTGCCCATGGCTTTGTTGTATTATCGGAAGAAGCAGAGCTTCTATACAAAGCAAGCGGTGAATATAATCCTCAAGCAGATAGAGGGCTTCTGTGGAATGATAAAGATATAAATATAGACTGGGGAATAGACTTTGAACCAATTTTGTCTAAAAAGGATAAGATTCAGCCTAGACTAAGCGAAATTAACAAAGAGGAATTAATCTAATGACAACATTATTAGTTACGGGCGGAGCAGGATTTATAGGAAGCTGTTTTGTCAGACATGAACTTAAAAAGCACCCGGACTACAAAATTATAAATCTTGATGCTCTGACATATTGCGGTAATATTGAAAATTTAAAAGATATTGAAAACAACCCTAACTATAAGTTTGTTCACGGAAATATATGCGACAGAAAACTTGTGCGGGAACTAATATCCGAAAGTGATTGTGTTATTAACTTTGCTGCAGAATCACATGTTGATAACTCAATTAAACACCCGGAAATATTTATTGAAACTAATGTTCAGGGAACTTTAAACTTGCTGCAGGCAAGCAAAGAACTTGGTGTTGAAAGATTCTTGCAGGTGTCTACGGATGAAGTATATGGTTCCCTCGGTAAAACAGGCTATTTTTATGAAACGACTCCGCTTGCACCAAACAGCCCATATTCAGCAAGTAAAGCCAGCGCAGACATGCTTGTAAGAGCCTACAGAGAAACTTACGGATTGCCGACCTTGAATACAAGATGCTCTAATAATTATGGGCCTTATCAGTATCCGGAAAAGCTTATTCCGTTCTTTATCTCCAAGCTTCTTAAAGGGGAACAAGTTCCTGTCTATGGAGATGGTCTTAACGTTAGAGACTGGCTCTATGTTTATGATCACTGCGAAGCTATTGATGTAGTTCTTCACAAGGGAAGAGTTGGAGAGGTCTATAATATTGGCGGACACAATGAAAAAACTAACCTTGAAATAACACGTCTTATCCTTGAAGCAATGGGCAAAGATGAATCTTCTATCAAATATGTTGAAGACAGGTTGGGTCACGATCGACGGTATGCAATTTCTAATGATAAAATAACTGCTGAATTAGGCTGGAAACCTTCAATAACCTTTGAAGAAGGAATCAAGCTTACAATTGACTGGTATTTAAACAATCAGGACTGGATAAAATCAATTGAAAACAAAAAAGCTCTCGTATAAAAGGAGGTAATAAATGAAAGGTATCGTATTAGCAGGAGGAAGCGGAACAAGACTATATCCGAGCACAATGGTTGTGTCAAAGCAGCTTCTGCCTGTATACGACAAGCCAATGGTCTATTACCCGATATCAGTATTAATGCTTGCCGGAATAAAAGATATCCTTATTATTTCCACTCCACATGATATACAAAATTTCCAAACACTGCTTGGTGACGGTTCTCAGTTTGGAGTTAAGTTTTCATACAAAGTACAACCAAATCCGGACGGATTAGCTCAAGCTTTTATTTTAGGAGAAGAGTTTATAGGAAAAGATTCAGTGGCAATGATTCTTGGGGATAATATTTTCTACGGCGCAGGATTTTCTCAATCTTTGAAAGAATCGGTGCAAAGAGCTGATAACGGTATTGCAACAATCTTCGGCTACTATGTAAAAGACCCTGAAAGATTCGGAGTTGTTGAATTTGATAAAAACGGAAAGGCTCTTTCGCTTGAAGAAAAGCCTAAAAAACCAAAATCTAATTATGCCGTTACTGGGCTATATTTCTACGATAATAAAGTCATTGAATATGCAAAAGCTCTTAAGCCTTCTGACAGAGGGGAACTTGAAATTACTGACTTAAATAAAATTTATCTTGAAAAAGACAAACTTCATACGGAACTTTTAGGCCGCGGATTCGCTTGGCTTGATACCGGAACTCATGCATCTTTGCTAAAAGCCGGTCAATATGTCCAAACTATTGAGGAAAATCAGGGAATCAAAATTGCCTGTCTGGAAGAAGTTGCATATAGGGTAGGTTTTTTAGATAAAGCAACAATTCAGCACGGAGCCGAAAAGTTTAAAAATAATGAATACTTTTCATATATCAAGAACTTGAGATAACCTGCAAAACTAGTTTGAAATCAGTTTTAATCCGGTTATTCCGCAAATAATTAACATTATACAAAATAGCCTTAATGCTGTTGCAGGTTCTTTAAAAAGAATTATTCCGAGAATGACAGTACCCAGAGTCCCTATTCCTGTCCATATAGCATAAGCCGTCCCCAAAGGGAGACTCTTTAAGGCCAAAGCCAGAAAATAAATACTGGCTACCATCAAAAGTATTGTTAATATCGAAGGAACAATAACAGTAAAGCCGTGCGAATACTTTAAGCAGATAGCCCAACTCACCTCAAATAATCCTGCCACAAATAAATGAATCCATTCCATAAATAATCCTTTCTTCTTTAACTAACAAAAAAGCCCGAAAGACATTAAATATCTCCCAGGTTTTTATCCTTCCGTGTACACAGAGTATTCCCCCGTGAGTTTTCTCTCGGACCAGCAAGCCTCAGCTCCGGAACCCTAGAAAACCTTCCATAGAAATTATATATGAAAATATTAATAAAAGGAAGGGCGGAATTCGATTAAAACAAATTCCGCCCTTTTTAAACCTTTCTGTTAAATTTTGATACTATTTAATTATTTAACAGTTAATTTCCTTATATCACCTTTTTCAGCATTTAATTTTGGAGCTTTAATAGCTAAAATACCATGTTCAAGTTCTGCTGTAGTCTTTTCAACATCAATTTCCTGAGGGAAATAAACAGTTCTTGAAAATTCACCATATCTAAACTCTGACTTTCTGAAACCTTTTGTATCCTCTTTGTGTTCTTCTTCTTTCTTAGCATTAATAGTAAGATGATTTTTATCTATATCAATATCAAGATCTTCTTTTTTTACGCCAGGAAGTTCCGCCTTTACACTATATTCTTTTTCTGATTCATGAAGCTCTACCGGCATTGCATACTTGTCCATTTCCTCATTGAAAATATATTCTGGGAAAAAGCTGTCAAAATTTCTGTTTAAGATAGAACTAATTTCATCATTTACTGATTTTATGAATCCGTCAGGTGATTTTTTAATTAAGAATTTCATAATGTTCTCCTTTCGTTTTTAGTACCATCTACATTACTTCCAACACTTATATTATTACTCCATTATTATAAAAAACTGATCTTTTTAACCAAAAATTAACAATTGAAAGAAAAGAAGATATCAGACATAATAACAGCTGATATCTTCTTTTTACAAAAAATTATAAAAGCCCTTAATCTTCCAGAGTCAAACCTTCACTTTCAGTTGCTGATTCAATTAACCTGTATGATAAATATGCTCCTAGCGCTACAGCTTTTAAATCAATACCTTCATCATACTTAGCTACTTCAAGTATTGCTGAATTAATTTCAGGATTTTCTTCCTTTAGGTATTGAACCATACTTTTTCTCCAGGCTGTGACATCCTGGAATACTTCTGAAAAAATTTCTGATGAGGTTTCTTCGGTTATGATTGGTAACATGTCTCTTCTCTCCTGCTTATTTTTTTATATTATATCTTTTCTTTAAAATTTGCTCAATACATTAAATATACTATGAAACATGATTTGAATGTCTCTTAGATTTTTTATCATTTTTATTTTTTCCTGTATCAAGCTGAACTTCTCCATCAGAGATATTCTTTCCTATATATTTTTCAAGATCAGCTTTTGCAGCATTAAATTGATATAAAGAATCATAATATGTTAAAAGAGCATTTTGATACTGAGTTTGAGCTTCTTTTAACTCAACAGGATTACCAACGCCGACTTTATATCTGCCGTATGATAACTCATAGTTTTCTTTAGCCTGCTTCATTCCTAAAAAAGAAACCGGAATTGAATTTTTTCTTTCAATCATTGCATAATAAGCCTGCTGAACTTCGTAATAAATATTATTTTTAGTATTAACAGCATTGGCTTGTTCTTTTGAATACAACGCTTTAGCTTCTTTTATTTCATTTTTAATAAGCATTCCGTTAATCGTCGGGAAATTCAAATATCCGCCAAAGTTATAACCATAGTTTGAAACAAAAGTCTTACCGCCAATTTGATACTGACCTTCAATTGTTAATTGAGGGAAGTAGGATTTTTTGACGAGCTTAACATTTTGTCTTGCTTCTTCAACCTGAACTTCAGCTAATAGGAATTCCGGTCTTGACTCTCTTGCAACCTTCATTGCCTGATCCAAAGTTATATCGCATGGATTATATTTCAAATTATCAGAAATATTATACCTGTTTGCATAAGGCATCCCCATTGTATTATTTAACCTTGCCATAGCAATATCTACTGCATTTTCAGCCTGAATCAAAAGAAGCTTTGCATTACTTAAATTAACTTCTGCTATTGTTACATCAACCTTAGGAGAAGTCCCTGCCTGGTAAAAAGCTTTAGCCTGATTATAAAAAGCTTCATATCTTTCAACCATTTCCTGAGCGACTTTCTTAGCTTCCAGTGTATATTGAAGATTAAAATAAGCTTTCTTAACCTCACAAATAACGTCATTAACAGTACCTGTTAACGTAATTTTGTAACCCTGATTATCTAATTTTCTTATTGTAACCTGATTTTGTGTTACGCCAAAGTCATACAGCATCTGAGTAGCTGAAATTTGACCCAAAACGTAATAGTTAAATATCAAGTTCTGCCCTAAAGCATCAGACAACTGCAATTGTTTAATTCTGGTGTATCCTGTCTGCCATCCGAATTGAGGGAAATAAGCCGACCACGCCTGCTTAATTCTGGCATCAGATGCAAAAACATCCTGCATAGCAGCTTGAATCCTTGGATTATTTCCCAAAGCATATCTTAAGCACTCTTCCAGAGTAATATCCATAGTTTCTTCAATACCGCCTTTTATCAGGATGGTATCTTCATTAGAATCTACCTTTGGTTCAACTTCTTTGCTGTCAGGATATTCTTCTTTTTTTATCGTATTACCAATATTTTCTTTCGGAGATTTATGCCAGAATGCAGCATATGAGACCTGCTGAAACATTGATAATATTAAAAATGTTATTAATAATTTTTTCATTTAACCTTTATTCCTTAGTTTATTAATAAAAGCACTTGTTTTTTCTTTCATAACATTAATAGATACGAAGAATGCCGGAACAAGAATACTTCCAATAAACGCAACGGCAAGCATACCGCCAAATACAGAAACACCAATTGAGTGTCTGCTTCCCGCACCTGCACCGCGTGCGAAAACAAGCGGAAGTAAGCCCAGAATGAATGCAATATTTGTCATCATTACAGCTCTAAAACGAAGCTTGGCAGCCTGCATAGCAGCATCTATATAATTCATTCCGTCTTTTTCCATTGCATCCTTTGCAAACTCAACAATCAAAATCGCCTGTTTCGTACTCAAACCTATTAACATTACTAATCCGACCTGAGCATAAATATCCAGAGCCAATCCGGACACATATTGGAAGAACAAAGCGCCCAATAATGCAATCGGAGATATCATCAATACCGCAATAGGCAGAGTCCAGCTTTCATATAAAGCTACCAGAAACAAGTATACGAAAGTCAAAGCCATAGTAAGAATAGGGCCTATTTGTCCTGAAGACTTTTGTTCCTGTAAGGATGTACCTGACCAAGAATAGCCCATATCAATAGGCAAGACCTCATCAGAAATACGCTCCATCTCAGCCATTGCATCACCGGAACTGACTCCGTTAGCTTGAGTACCGTTTATAGTAATTGCAGGATACATATTAAATCTCTTTAAAGAATACGGACCTACAACATTTCTCAAAGTAACAACTGATGTCAAAGGAACCATTTGACCTTGTGTATTCTTCACATACACTTTGTTAATATCTCCTAAAGTAGATCTATAAGGAGCATCTGCCTGCATATAGACACGATAAACCCTTCCGTATTTATTAAAGTCATTTATGTATGTTGAGCCGAACTGTGCTGCAAGAGTTGAATAAATTTCAGAAATTGTTACACCTTGCGCCATTGCTTTTTCAGCTTCTACATCAACAATAACCTGAGGCAGAGAAGCTGTATATGAAGTATACAAAGTAGAAAATACAGGACTCTTTCTGGCAGCAGTCAACAGCGCAGTTGCCTCATTAAATAACTCATCCGAACTTCTTCCGCCTTTATCAAGAAGCTGATATTCAAAACCGCCAAAGTTACTCATACCTGAAATTGCCGGCGGCTGCGATGTAAATGAATTTGCGTCTGTACATTTAGCAGTAATAGCATTAACCTGTTTAATAATATTGTTTACTGAAAGAGCTTTTGTTTTTCTTTCAGACCATGGCTTTAACTTTGTAACAATAAATGCAGTATTTTCGCCGGAAAATCCGTTAACCTGAATTATACTGTCTACACCGGGGATTTCCATTATTTGGTCGGTAATTTTTTGAGCAACCTCGCCGGTTCTTGATAACGTAGCACCGTCAGGAAGCTGAACCTGTGTAAAGAATGCACCCTTATCTTCATCAGGAAGGAAACCTGTCGGTGTAATTTTAAACATAACAAGAATAAATAAAACTACCCCTAAAAGAACTTGCATTGTACGTTTTGGTGATTGCACAAATACATGGACAATATCTAAATATTTTCCTCTTAAACTGTTAAACCAGTCTTCGAATTTCTGAATAAACTCAAAATCATTTTTCTCTTCACCGGACTTCAGGATTGTTGCACAAAGAGCCGGAGAAAGAGTCAACGCAACAAGGGTTGAAAGTCCGATAGATGTTGCAATACATACAGCAAACTGCCTGAACATTTGCCCGGTAATACCTGACATAAACGATACCGGAACAAATACCGCCATCAATACCAGAGAGGTTGCAACTACTGCACCAAAAACTTCTTCCATAGTAATTTCAGTAGCTTCTCTCGCATTCTTACCATCCTGAATGTGACGCTGAGTATTTTCCAATACAACAATAGCATCGTCTACAACAAGCCCTACCGCTAATACCAGGCCGAAAAGGATTAACAGGTTAATTGAAAATCCTAAGAGAGCCATAAAGATAAATACACCGATCAGAGAAACCGGAATAGCGCAGAACGGAATCAATGAAGCTCTGGCTGTTCCGAGGAATAAATACGTAACCGCACTAACCAGAACAATTGCAAGAACAATTGCACTAATAACCTCATGTATAGATTCTCTTACGAATTCGGTATCATCGTACTGTACATGATATTGAATATCTTTAGGAAAACTTCTGCTCAGTTCCTTCATTTTAGCTTCAATACGATTAACAAGATCAATCGTATTTGCTTCAGGAAGCTGGGCAACAGAAATCATAGCAGATTCGTGGCCTCCGATTGTTGCAGATGATGAATAAAGTTCAGCCCCCAGTTCAACTCGTGCAACATCTTTAAGTAAAACATTCGAACCGTCTACATTTGATTTAACAACTATATTTTCAAACTCATTAACATCTGCCAGACGACCTTTTGTCCTTAGAGTAAATTTCATCATCTGAGGAGAATCCATAGGTTCAACACCAATGTTTCCGGCAGGTGTTTGCGTATTCTGAGCACTTACTGCATTACTTATATCAGTTGTAGATACACCCAAACTTGCCATTTTATCAGGTTTTAGCCATATTCTCATAGAATAATCGCCGGCACCGAATACGTTAATATTACCACACCCCTTAACACGGGCAAGCTCATCTTTAACATACATCGTTGCATAGTTAGCAAGGAACAGTGAATTATATGTTCCATTAGGGGATGTTAAAGATAACATCAAACAACCCGGACCTCCGGTAGACTTTCTAACAGTCAAACCATAACGCCTAACTTCTTCCGGCAAACGAGGAGTAACTAATTGCAAACGGTTTTGAACGTTTACGAGAGCCATATCAGGATCAGTTCCTACCTCAAAAAACAGTGTTAACTGATAAGAACCGTTCTTAGACTCGGAAGTCATGTATAGCATGTCTTCAATACCGTTCAATTGAAGTTCTACCGGAGCAGCAATAGTTGATGTAATTACGTCCGAACTCGCACCCGCATATGTAGCATTTACAATAACCTGCGGAGGTGTAATGGACGGATATTCCTCCAGTGGCAATGTCGTCATTGAAATTATACCTGCAAGAATTATCGCAAGTGATATTACTATTGCAAATTTCGGTCTTTTTATAAATAAATTGCCTGCCATTATATTTCCTTTAGTTTTTTGAACCTTTTATTTTGTTAATGAGTCTTACAAAAATATTAGGTTTCTTTTCCTGTGCCTTCTGCGGCTGTCCATCAACTTCTACAATTCTTACAGGTTTTCCCGGGATAATTTTCTGAAGACCGCTTGTTACAAGCTTATCGCCCTTTTGAACCCCCTCAGACACTATCCACATACCGTCGCTGGTCTGCCCCATAGTCTTAATATAAACCATTCTAGGAAGGCCCTCTTCATCCAAAATGTATAAGTATCTTCCCTCTTGATTTTCCTGTGTCGCACTCTGCGGAACAACAGGTATATCATCCTTCGCATTTGAATAAATTATTATTCTGCCGTAATCACCTTGTATCAACTGATTATTAGGGTTAGGGAATGTTGCCCTGAGAGTAATTGTACCGGTCGTTTCGTCAATTTTGTTATCATAAAAGTCCTGAACCCCTTCCAGTTCATATTTTTTACCCGTACTAAATATAAATTCTACCTTTCGCTTAACGTCAGCACTCTTGTCTATTCGTACGAGTTCTGCGTAATCCTTTGCATCCAACGGGAAGGTTACATACATTGGCTCAAAGCTGTTGATGGTTGTAAGCGGGCCGCTTGATGCGGTCACATAGTTTCCGACAGTAACAGATATAATACCAACTCTGCCGTCAACAGGTGATTTCACATGAGTGTAACCAAGATTTCTTTCGGCATCTCTATATGCGTTTGTTGCACTTTCCACCTGTGCTCTAAACGCATCTCTTTGGGAAAGTATATTATCATAATCAGCTCTTGCGATAAAATCTTGACTTACCAATTCTTCGTATCTTGCGAGCTGCTTTTCATAATATTCATATTGGGATCTTGCATTTTCAAGATTTGCTTTAGCCTGACTTGCAGAGTATTGATACTGTTGAGGTTCTATTTCGAATAAAACCTGCCCTGCTTTTACATAATCCCCTTCTTTAAAATAACTTTTGGTTAAATAGCCGCTTATACGTGCAAGAATGTTTACTCTGTATTTAGCAACGACCCTCGCCGGAGACTCAAACTGTCTTACTACATTACGAGTACCGACTTCTTGTATTGCGACTGCAGGAACGCTCATTTTAGCCTGCATCTTTGCAGTTTTAAGCTTATCAAACTTTGATATAAACATACGCCCTAAAATAAGCGTTAAAACAATAAGAACTATTATAATAATATTTTTTTTCATTCTCTCTCCAATGTCTTAAAAAAATCGTTTGTTCAATTTTAAACAATAGCCCAAACACGGTCTTTAGTCAAGATTCATTCAATTTAAAAGCTTATTGTTCTTAGTTAATATCCCTTCATGATGAATATACTTACCCCTTTCTATATCGTAGGTAATAACATCCGGTATTTCAAGCTTTTTTACTTTGCTCAAATATTTTTCCCTATCCTTCTCAAAAGATTTTTTCACTTTATCGACCTCAAGCATGTTATAAATCAAATATCTTTTTGCGTATTGAAGCGCAACACTGCCGCATATCGGGCTTTTTTCATATTTAAAGATATTAAATTCAAGTATAATAGGCAGTTTAGATGTGTCAATTAAAATAAAATCAATTAAGGATTGATTATTTTCCTCATCATTTTCTATTGAACAAGGGCAGTTCATAGAACTCAGGTACTCACTCATACTTTTCGCATAATCTATCGGAGAATATGCGGTCGGGAAGTGATGTACCGCTACTAATTCCGTCCAGCTTTCATAAGTTTCGCCATTTTTATAATACTCATTTATATAGCTTCCGATTTCAGGAGATTTAGCACTATAGTACAGAGTAAATTTACTGCCGTTAAGTTTCAGACTTGGCATCAAATTTGAAGCAAGAACAGGCAGCATAGCTAATAAACAAAACGTTATGATTACAATTCTTTTCATAACATTAAGAATAACACATCCAGAAAGTTTTGTGAATAATCCCTAACCTGCTATTGCCCTTTTCGCTAACAACGCCGGATCAGCTATAGCTGTAGTGTAAGTAATATAATCTGCAGCAGGAGCAAAATATTTACGCATTGCCATGCGGTTTGTTACTTTTTCATAACAAACAAACGAATCCACATTATCCTTAATATAGCCAGCAAAAATCCTTTGCTTGTGGGACAATTCATAGTCCTTCAAATTCTTGACGATATACATATACCTATATTATATATCATATCTATATCATTTTAAATAGGATTAACATAAAACTTTACATTAATTTTTATAGTATAATCTTAATATGGCTGTATACTTTTTTTACGGGGATGAAGACTTTAATATTGAACTTGAGATTGAGAATATGAAATCCAAACTCAATCAGGATTTTATTTCCATGAATTTTCAGGTTCTGGATAATCCTGAATACCCTGAATTAATTACGGCACTCAGAACCCCGCCTATGATGTTCGGAAATATGCTGATTATAGTAAATGCGGATAAATATTTTTTATCCAATAAAAATTTCTTTGAAGATTCCGAACTGTCGGATATCGAAGATGCTTTAAAAAACAATCCTGACTCTTTGGACATCGTCTTTACGGTAAAACTGCCAAGAGATGAAAATAAAAAGCTTGATTCAAGAAGAAAACTCTATAAGATTTTAAATCAATACAACGCAAAAGAATTTGCGGCATTTAAGACATACAAAACCGCAGATATTGCAAACTGGATAAGGCAAAGAGGAAAGAAAAAAGACATTACGCTAAAAGATGATGCGGTTGAACTTTTAATTGAACATATAGGAAACAACTTAAGAGAATTTGACGGAGAGTTGGACAAGTTAAAACTGCTGGCTTATCCGGAAAAGACAATAACAAAAAAAATGGTTGAAGAAATTGCAATTTCAAATCAGGATTTGTTCAACCTTGCAGAACTTATAATGACAAATAAAAAAGATATGGCACTTTTGGAATTCAAAAAGCTGCTTGATAAAAAGCATCCGCTTGAAGTGCTATCAGCATTACAAACTATGATAAGAAAATGGATTATTCTTAAAACAAAATCAAACTTATCATCAATGGAGCTTTCCAAACTCACGGGACAGCATGAGTTTGTAGTTAAGCAAACTCTTCAAAAGCTAAAAAATACTAAAGCGTCAGATCTTGTTAAATTAAAAGAAAATCTTTTTGAAACAGAATGCAAGATTAAATCCGGAGAATCTTTAGATATGGTATCGGAGGTAGAGTGTGCTCTTATCAGATAAATATCCGTTTTTAACAAATTATTTTACACAGGCATTGAGTACAAACTCCCGCCCGCTTCCGCAGAGTATACTGTTTTACGGAAATGATTTGGAGTCCCAATATATTCTTGCAAGAGAAATAGCCAGACTCTTGAACTGTAAGCAGGATAAAAGCGATAACTGTGATTGCCTTAACTGCAGATGGATAAGAGAAAACTCTCATCCGGCTGTTATGACTTTTTCCAGAGTAGATAATAAACCTGATGATGACGATTCAAAAACCGTTATCTCAATTAAGCAATCAGCGCTTATAAAAGAAACTCTAATGTCGGCATCCGAATTCCACAGAGTATTTATATTCTGTGATAAAGATGAAGATGGCAATATTGCAGGGCTGAATCAAAACAATTTTCAGGCAGAAACAGCAAATTCCCTTCTCAAAATAATAGAAGAACCTCAACCGGGTGTTACTTTTATATTTCTTACCAGATATATTGAAGATCTTCTGCCAACAATAATTTCCCGCTCCCAATGCTTTTTTGTTCCGTCAAAAGAGGGGGTAAATTTTGAATTTGGCGTGATAGCGGGCATTTTTGAAAACTATTGGAATTTTGAGAGAAAGGATGTATTTGATATTTCACAAAAACTTACGGATCTTACAAAAGACCATTCTGCGGTTGAAATATTACAGAGCATACAAAACTATATTCTTAGCATCCTGAAAGCAAATCCCGCCAAAACAGAATTTATTAACCACATAAAACTGGTTGAGGATGCTATAGAACAAGCCCGCCTTGGAATGAAACCAATTAATATATTTGATGATTTATGCCTGAAAATTATTACCTAGCAAGAGAAATACTTGTCATTCCGGAATTTCTTGCAACATCCATAAGTTTTACAACAGTTCCGTGATCAGAATTATCATCAACCTGAATTAACAAACCGTCAGGATACTCCTTAATATGGGCAGTTATAAGAGATTCCAACTCAGTAACAGGAATTTCTTCTTCGCCGTAAAAATATCTGTTATCAGAGGTTACTGTCATATTCATAATCTTAGGATCCTGCTGCACCTGCTGTTTATCCACAACTTCCGGCACTGCAAGATTTAAGCCCTGCTGATCCAGCATAGGAGCAATTACCATCATGATAATTAACAGTACCAGAAAGATATCTGTCAACGGTGTTATATTAATTTCATTAAAACTATCACGCATTAATTACTCCAATCCTCATATTGATTATTTTCGGGTAAAACATTATTAGATGTATAGTTAGAAGTAGTCTCATCCTGAAGTTTTTCCTGAGCCTCTTCTAATTTTTTCTGATCTTTTTTGTTTAAAGGTTCACCGGCTACAATCAGCTTTTTGTAATGCGCATCCTGCGCCGCATCCATAATATCCATAATTATTGAACTCTTTGCTTTTTCATCAGCTTTTACGACAAGTTCACCGTCTTTTGCATCACCCTTAACAGCCTCTAAATCCGCCGCAAGAGTTTCTATTGAAGAACGTTTTTCTCCGACGTACAAAGTGCCGTCTTTAGTTACAGAAATCGTTATTTTACCCTGCTCAATTGAGTTGCCGCTATTAACTTCCGGAATAGTAATAGAATTATCTATTGACTGAAATGTCGGCGCAACAACCATCATGATGATTAACAGAACCAGAAAGATATCTGTTAACGGTGTTATATTAATCTCTGTAAATAATGCATTTTTACCTGATTTAATAGCCATTTTTCACCTGAATTTATAAAGCTACACTGGATTTTGACTGAATAGCGGTATCTTCTTCCGAATCTACAAAGCTTAAGAAAAGAAGTTTGATTAACTGGAAGTCATCTTCAAATCTTTTTACGGTAGATTGGAAAGTGTTATAACAAATAACCGCAACAATAGCAACGCCCAAACCAAAAGCAGTTGCAATAAGAGCAGAACCGATACCCATAGCTACCGCTGCTGACTGGTTGCCTTGAGAAGCCAAATCCTGGAAAGTATACAGAATTCTTACAACAGTACCAAACAACCCTAAGAACGGAGCAACACCGCCTATTGTACCGAGAATAGTAAGTCTGTGTTCAAGTTTTCTTGTAGCAAGCGCTGCTGCAATATCAAATGAACGGGAAAAACCTGTTTTTTGCTCTGAAAAAATTCTCACAGCTTCTTCAGTTACTTCGCCAATAATACCGCCGCATTGTACAGCCAGATTTTGAGCTCCCATAAGATTGTTTTTAACAAGTTCTTTCTGCAATCTCGGAATAAACTCAATAACGTTTCTTTTGTTTGCATTATAAAATGCAGCTCTGTCAATTGCCACCATAACCGTTAATATTGAACAAATCAATATCGGTAATAATACCGGCCAGTCCAATTGAATTGAATGTAATAGTAAATCCATAATATTTTACCCCTTTACCTCTTTATTTTATTATCCTCTTTTTAATACTTTGATGCTCCAAATACATTGTAGTCAAATGTAAACTGGATATCTATACTTTGCCCTTTAAAGTCAGCCGGCAGCGGTCTAAACGGAGCGGTCAGCTCGACAGCTTTCATAGCTGCGTTATCAGCGGCTTGCAAGCCTGAAGACCTATGGACTCTGCATGATAACAATCTACCGTCTTTTGCAATCTTAAAGAGCAATACAACTCTTTTACTTTCGTTTCCTTTAGGAGGATCCCAATTGAGTTTAATTCTTCTCTGTAATTCTCTCATATATGGACCGAAATCAGGCTCTCTTAATGCATCAATTCCCGGAGCACCTCCGCCGCCGCCCGGGTTACCGATATTGCCGGTACCACCCGGTGCGGAACCTCTTGAGAGCTGTCCACCTCCACCGCTTGATGACGGAGATAGAGACGGTCTTGGCGCATACGAACCGGAACTAGAAGGAGAGCCGCTTCCGCCGGACGTTTTAGGAGCACCGGCAGTAGAAGAACCACCTATAGGACCTGTTGATAAAGTTTTACCTACAGGAGCGCCTTTTGGAGCAGGCACCGTAAATGGAGTTGAAGGCTTCGCAACCGGTGCAGGTGTTGACACAGGTCTGGCACTTGGTCTTGCCGTAGGCGGAGCAGGTTTTGCCTGAGATGGTTTTGCTGCAGGAGCCGGTTGTGCCTTTGGCTGTTGAACCGGTTTCTTTTGAGTTTGCTGCTGAACCTGTTTTTGAACCTGCTTATGTGCAGCCTGCTGTTGTTTTTTTATAATTTTATTTGCGCTTGCTGCCGCAGCAGATGGTTTTTGCGCCCTCTTAGGCGCAGGGGAAGGCATAGAAACTTTTCTCTTAGGATCATTTATACCGCCGCTTCTTGAATCAATATCCGCCCTGTTTTTCGTATTAGGATCTCTCGGTTTCCCCGGTTTATCAACAAGGACAAATTCAATATCACGTTTGGGCTGAACTTTCGGCTTCCCAAACAAATCCAGATTGATACCCATCAGAGCAAGCATAATAGACACAAACCATATGAGAGCTACAACTGTAGGGTGCAATGCCGTTGAAATCATAAAAGAATTCTTAATAGGAATAACCTCAGGCTTGCTTGTTACAATTGAAGGAAGCGTATATGGCTTAATATCCTTATCGTCCTCATCATCCATTATAAAACTTTTGTTGTTATCTAGTAATGACACTTTTTAATCTCTCTAAATTTTCTCTTCTATAGAATAATCTGATGTAATATTTTTTTAATTATCCTACTGAATATTTGCCCTGCTAATTTTCATAATAATAAGAAGAGGTGCTGACTGTAATCGGTTGCGTAAGTACTATATCCACTGCTGCATTTGCCGGGATTTCTACATCATCACCTTTATCTATAACTGACTTAACGAGACCGCCGCCAGCTCCTACAGCTGTACCTAAGGCAGCTCCTCTGCCTATATTACCTCCGGCAAGAGCTCCGAATACAAGACCGGAAAGAGCACCTGTTGCAGAACCTACAGCTAAGTCTTTTGCGTAGTCCTTTGTTACATCAAGCTTAGTTCCGCCGACTAGCACACCTGTTCCGTCATCAGTCTTAATAACCGCAGAAATCGGAATCTGGCTTCCGTTAGGAGTATAGATCTGAGTAAATCTTACATTAAGCTTTCCATTCATGCTGCCATGTTTAGCTTTTGAAGCCTCAATTACTGTGCCATATATAGTACTACCGGCTGGTGCAACCAGCCTGTTATTATAATAAAAATCAGAGCCAAGAAGCATGTTAACACTCTGTCCCACAGTCGATGATGCAGACGAAATCGGCGTAGTTAAAACAGCACTCATCGCAGTACCCGCAGGAACCATGACCACATTTCCCTGCAAAGTGTTATTTTGGATATTGTAATTACTATACTCAAGAGGTTTTTGATAATAGCCGCTGTTATAAACCGGTTTGGTCTGTGTCGGTTCATAAGAATAATTAGAACCGGCAAACCCCGTACCTGAAGAAATTAACAGATTCATAGACAGCAATCCGGCTGCAAACTTCTTATTTATCATCAGAGCGTCCTCCCCTTATAACATTTTATAATCTAAGCGGTATTTGTCAATTAATTAATGTGTGAGACATATTAATCGGTGCGACTAATACCATAGTCAAATTAGCTCCGGCAGCTATTGTTACATGCTCACCCATTCTGCGTTCCGCTCCCGGAACACACTGCAGAACCCCCATGGCCCTGAACATTGTCCATCGTTGATAATGAGGAATTTTGTTCCACGTCAGGGGAGGGGTCATTTCCCCGCCTATCAAATTATCATTCGCAGTATAGATGTACCCTTTTATCGGAATTTCATATCCGTCAGCAAAATACATCTTATTTAGAAACACTTTCATTGAAGCATTTGTACCTTTTACAGGTTCGTGCTTCTTATCTATAAAACCTGTTATTTTTGTGCCTTTAGGAATTACATTCGTTTCATACAAATATATATCCGTCGTGGTAATAAAATTTAAAGGTTCGCCTTCTTCACAGTAAGCAGTAGAAAATTCCTGCAAAGACATTATCGGAACATTGTATCCTGCCGGTATCTGAAACTCATCATATCCGCGAAGTTCAGAAGCTAATGAAAAAGTCATACCTGCTAACAAAAATATAATTGTATAAAAAAGTTTTTTTATCATACCCGCTATTATACCATAAATTCATTAAGTACTGTTCATTTCTGCTAAATACTCTTTAACTAGATTTATCGGAATGGCAAATCCTATGCCGATATTTGAAATATTATTATCGGGGTTATATATTGCCTGATTTATACCTATAATTTCTCCGTTTTTATTTAATAAAGGACCGCCGGAAGAACCGGGATTAATTGCAGCATCAGTTTGAATTCTGTTTTTTGCATAATCTATCCTGGAAATTATCCCCTGAGTCAAAGTTCCGTTAAAACCGAAGGGATTTCCTATAGCAAGGACTTTCTGACCGACTTTTATTTTCTCGGAATCTCCCATTTTAACAGTCTTTAATTCTGTAGGCACATTAATTTTTAAAAGAGCAATATCCTTATTTTCGCCCAGCTTTTTTATTACCTTAGCCGTGTAATTCTGGCCGTTTGACATTGTAACTATAACGGTTTTTCCGACATCTACCACATGGGCGCTTGTGAGAATTATCCCCCGCTTATCAATTATACATCCGGTTCCGCAGGACATTCCGTCTGAAATTTGAGAATCGACACAAACAATAGCCGGATTTATTTTTTCATACAAAGATATAACCGCTTGTTCTTCTCTGTCAAAAGCAAATACAGGGATCGAAAAAAATACTAAACACAAGCTTAAGAAGATTCTAATCATAACAATTACTCCAAGTAAATAGTGGAATATCTAAATAAAAAACTCAATCACCCAACCGGCATGGAAGGGTGAATAAATTCAGTTTTGAGGACTTCTTCTTGTAATAGTTCAAGTTTTAATGTATAATAAACGGGACAATACATACAATCAGCACAAAAAGGAGAGAAATATGTCAAAAATCGAAAGTTTTAAAAAAGCTTTAAGCGAAAAAAGAGCTGTAAAAATTATTGCAGGTATTGATAATTTTGATGCAGAAAAAGTTGCAAAAGTTGTTCTTGCAGCTGATAAAGCAGGGGCAAGCGCTGTTGATATTTGCGCTAATCCTGACATAATCACTATGGTTAAAGATTTAACAGACTTACCTATCTTTGTTTCTTCTGTTAAACCGGAAGAACTTGCTCATGCAGCTGTTTTAGGTGCTGATGCTATTGAACTCGGCAACTTTGATGCACTTTATAAAAAAGGAATGAGCTTCTCTGCTTCTCAGGTTTTAAACCTTGCAAAAAGAACTCTTGAACTTCTTGACGGTGAAGATATTTTCTTCAGCGTTACAATTCCGGGTGAACTAGAAATCGGAGAACAAATTGAACTTGCAAGAGAACTTGAAGCTATGGGTATTGATTTAATTCAAACAGAAGGACATTTCTCTAACGAAACACCTTCAAACGGTGTAAGAGGACTTCTTGAAAGAGCTGAATTAACACTTTCTAATACAATTGAATTAACAAGAAATATTGAAATTCCTGTTATGACAGCTACAGGAATCAACCCGACTACAGCTTCTTTAGCATTTGCATCAGGCGCTTCAGCTATCGGCTGCGGTTCTTGTGTAAACAAACTTGACTCTGAAATCTCAATGATTGCAGTTGCAAAGAATCTTGTTGAAATTGCAGAAAGAAACGCTCAATATGTAGTTGAACTTGTTTAAAAATAACTTGATAAAAAAAGAGCCGGAGAAAAATTCTCCGGCTCTTTTTTATACTAATTAATAAACCTAAATTTAATTAAAGTCCAGATAGCTTGGACTCCGTCTTTCCAGCCGATTTTTTTACCTTCATCAAAAGCTCTTGCATTATAGGTTATCGGAAGTTCTTTAAATCGAACTTTTTGTTTTAGGACTTTTGCCGTAATTTCTGGTTCAAAATCAAATCTGTTTGATTTTATATCTATATTTTGTATAAATTCTCTTCTAAAAGCCTTATAGCACGTTTCCATATCAGTAAGTTTTGCACCGAATAAAATATTTGTAAGAACAGTAAGAGTTTTATTGGCCACAAAGCTCAGGAAAAGAAAACTTTTGGAATTTCTGTTATCAAGAAGTCGTGAACCGTAAACAACATCAGCTTCATTTTCCTTTATCAGTTTCACAAGCGGAATATAATCCTCAGGGTTATATTCTAAATCCGCATCCTGAATTATAACAATATCACCGGTTGCTTCTTTTAAACCCGTTCTTAAAGCCGCTCCTTTACCCATATTTTTTTCATGATATAAAATTTTGTGATTAATTTGAGAGTATAAATCTTTTGTCCCGTCAGTTGAAAAATCATCCACGAGGATAATTTCCTTTTCTAAGCCGAAATCCACAGACTCAACTCTTTTTAACAACTCCATCAAAGAATCTTTTTCATTAAATACAGGAATTAAAACTGTTATTTTTTCCATACTCTCCTCTTAATACCATTTGTATATATTGTACTTTTGTTATATTATATAGTAAAGCATTAAATTTGTAGAGAGGGTTTAATGGCGCTGGAGAATTTTATTTACGAAACCGTTGAAGAAATTCTGAAAGAAAAGTATGAAGATGCAAGGGATAGTATTGTAAAGCACAAGGAGCTTTATAATGATGATGCTGCAATTTGTTTCAGTCTTCTTGCACTTAATGAATTTGTAAAAAAAGACTATAACACCTACTACCAAATGATGAATGATGCAACATTTTTAGTAGAACAGTCAAAAGATAATCTCTCTATTATTTTAAATGAGCTTGTTCTAAGTTATGTCAATTTCACGGAAAAGAACAGCACATTATATGCAATCAGCTATAATAAAGCAAGAAAATTAGCCATAAAGAGTCAAAAAACATATTTCTTTGAGAAAATTAATTCAATGCTTAAGTGTCCTCCAATTACTCATTTGAGCACACATGCACAAGTAAAAGACCCGCTAATAGCCCTCGTTAAAATAGGACAGGCTGTTGCGGCAGAAAAAGATATTGATGTTTTAATTAAGACTATCGCAGAAGAAACCAAAATAGCTCTTAATGCTGACAGGTGCACCGTTTTTCTATATGACAAAGAACATAATGAACTTTATTCAAAAGTAGCTACAGGATTAGATACAAAAGAACTAAGGATTCCTGCAGACAGAGGGCTTGCGGGGCATGTTGTTAAAACAGGCGAAACAATTAATATTAAAGATGCGTACAGCGACAAGCGTTTCAATCCTGATGTCGATAAAAAAACGGGTTACAGGACAAAAACCATTCTTTGTATGCCTATTAAAAACTTTAATCAGGAAATAATCGGTGTATTTCAAGTCCTTAACAAGTTTGATGAAACCTTTACAATTGATGATGAAGACTTGCTCGTAGCTATAGCGTCCAGCGCCGGTATTTCATTAGAAAATGCACAGCTATTTGAGCGCCAAAAAAGAATGATTGAAGAGCAGCAAATCATATTTGACAGCTTCATTGAAACCCTCGCTTCATCTATTGATGCCCGTGATAAGATTACAGCCGGTCATTCAACAAGAGTAAAAATGTATGCAACTCTTATAGCTAAAGAATTCGGAATGGAAAAGAAAGATATTTATATCTTGGAAAAAGCTGCAGCTCTCCATGATATAGGAAAAATCGGGATAAAAGACTCTGTTCTGCAAAAAGAAGGCAAGCTTACGCCGGAAGAATATAAACATATTCAAAAGCATGTTGAAATCACTCATAATATTCTTGAAAAGATTCATATGTCAAAAGATTTTCAACAGATAACAGATATTGCCTGCTCTCACCATGAAAAATATGACGGTTCAGGGTATTATAGAGGTTTAAAAGGAGACGAAATTCCTTTTGGAGGAAGAATTTTAGCAGTATCTGACGTATTTGACGCTATAACATCCAAAAGACATTACCGTGATAAAATGCCTATAGAAAAAGTTATAGAAATTATTATGAAAGGTTCCGGAAGCCACTTTGATCCTCAGGTTGTTGATAAATTTCTATTATTAAAACTGAGCAAAATAGTAGAAGTTTTGGTTTCAGATACCTCTTCTAAAATAGACAAAAAAGATTATGAAACTTTAGATAAATATAATCTACTTGATTTATATTACTCAATAGTAAATAATTGTAGTAACATGCTGCTTCAAGTATTTAACAAATATTATGTGGGCGTAGACTTAGAACATGAATAAGACGATGAGAAAACTTTTAATAATATTTGCGGCATTTGCAGCCATTTCAAACTTAACTGCAATAGCAGAAACCATTCCTGCGAAACCTTTAAATTTAAAGGCTGAAACAAATACGGTTAACATGGATATGGTTATAAAAGATAATTTTGTAAAGGCAAAGTATGCTTCTGCGGAAAACAGATTTTTACAGGGCAATGTTAAGGCCTCACATGATGATTTTGCAGACCTTGTAGCACGTGCCGTGCATGATGATTATGTATTTCTCGTTTATGGCATAAAAATGGCTGAATACGGGTTCTTTGATTTATCGGATACTCTTTTTAAGCGCCTTGATGCTAATACTTTTACTGCAAATTACATAAAGGATATTAAACAATTTTACTATCCTTCCGGAATGGTAGAGCCTAAGGATTTAATCTACTATGCCGATGCTTATTCAAGCATTGTTTATAACAATATGGCAATAGAAACAACATCGGAACTCTTAAATAACTCCGGTACCGCAGATAGCGACTACAAAAATTATTTAGTAGCCTTAGGGTTTTATAAATCAAACAACTTGCAACAAGCATTAAAATACATTAACAATGCAATAGTGCAAAATAACAAAAATATTAATTACAAAATATTAAAAGCAAAAATTCTGGCAGATTCTAATAAATCAAAACAAGCTGTTAAATTATTAAAAGAAATTAATAAAACAGAGTTTTTAACAGTAGACTTCCAAGAAAAGATTCGAGCTGTTGAAGAATACGTAGAATATAAAATTGCAAAAGATGAACCGTTAAAAGATTATCATTTATCATATTACTATCATCTGCAAGGAAAAAGTCTTTTAGCAACAAAAGTCCTGCAAGCATCAATTTTGCAGGCAAAACAATATGCTCCTCAGATATTCGGGTTATTAGGAAGAATTTACTACGAGTGTGACGAGCCGTTAAGAGCCCAAGAATTCGCACAAAGAGCATACAAAGAAGACAAAGATACTTATCTGGCAGCTTTAACATTAGCTGATATAAGTTATGATGAAAGAAAATACGAAGATGCTCTTAAATATTACAAAACAGCAAAAAAACTTTCAAAAGAAAATGACGCATCTATCGGAATAGCAAAAACTTATCTGGCAATGGAAAATGAGAAAAAATCCAAGAAACTTTATGAAAAATTATTAAAAAAAGACAGCCTGGATGAAGATTTACTTGCTGGCTCATTAAAGGTTTTCCCTCAAAGAGCTGATGATTATCTTGCAAGAATAGCGTCTGTAGACATCTCAAACAATGAAATATGGCTTGGTTTAGCTAACCTGGCATTAAGAGATGGCAATGTTTCCATGGCAGAAACTTATCTCAACAATTCTTATTATATTGACGAAAACAACTTTAAATATTATTATTATTTAAGTTTAGTACTACGTGCTAAAGGAAATATAGAGCAGTCAAATCAATCTTTGATAAAATGCTCAAGACTCGACTCGGATTACGCATCAAAGGTCAACCTGGATCAAAGTGTCTATGAAAAGTAATATTTTAATAGTTGAAGATCATGAATTAACAAGGTTCGGCTTGAAAACAGCCTTTGAATCTTGTGATTTTGTTGAAACAATTTATGAATCTGAATCTGCGGAAAAAGCTCTGGATATCGTAAAGAGCACTGCTATTGATTTAGTTATTATGGATTTAGGGCTTCCCGGAATGAATGGTATTGAGGCATCCAAGCTTATAAAAAACCATAACAGAGAAATTAAAATTGTAGTATTAACCTCTCATAATGATGTTCAGGAAGTTTTAAACTGCCTTAAGGCAGGCGCTAATGCATATTGTTCAAAAGAAATTAACCCGATTAGATTAACTCAGGTAGTTCAATCCGTACTGGACGGAGCGTCCTGGTTCGACCCGAGCATTGCGCATATCGTGCTGGAAGCAGCTTCAAAGTCATCCCAAGCACCTGAAAAACCGCTTCCGGAAAAGAATTACGGGCTGACATCAAGAGAAACTCAGATTTTAAAACTTATTACAGAAGGCTACAGTAATAATGAAATTGCAAATACTCTTTTTGTAAGTATTAATACAACTAAAGCTCATGTGGCAAGTATACTGCAGAAATTAGAAGTTGATGACAGACTTCAAGCTGCTCTTAAAGCTCTTAAGGAAGGATTGGTGTAAATGGACGGAATAGCTTCAATCCTTATCGTTGATGATAATCCTAAATTCCTTCAGGACGCACTTCCTATGTACGGGTATGATGTTACAGTAGCCCGAGACGGCCTTGAAGCTCTTAAAATTTTATCTAATGAAACTAAATTTGATATTATTCTGCTTGATGTAATGATGCCGAATATGGATGGCTGGGAAACTTTAAAAGCTATAAGAAAAAATAAAAAAACTGAAAGAATACCTGTTATTATGATTACTGCAGTAAGCGAAGATCAAAAAGTTGTAACAGGTTTAAAAATCGGAGCTGATGATTATATTGTAAAACCGTTTGTCCTTCCAAACCTTCTTGCAAGAATAGAAGCGGTTTTACGACGATCAAAATGGCAGCAGGAATCACTTCCTAAAACAGATATAAATCTAAATAAAAATGCAAATATTGATGCACTGACACCAAAAGAAAAAGAAGTTCTTTCTCTTGTAGCTAAAGGAGCCAGCAATCAGGAAATTGCAGATAAACTTTTTGTAAGAGATGTTACAGTAAAAACCCATCTCAACAGCATATTTAAAAAATTAAAAGTTACTAACAGAACACAAGCCGTGCTTCTGGCAATACAGATGAATTTGATTAATTAGGAGACAAAAATGAAATCAAAAGAAGAATTAACTGAATTAGTTTTAACCGATGTTGACGCTTTTAACGAAGCTATGACTGGCGAAGCCGTTGATTTAACAGAAATAGATTTTTCAAATTCATCTATTGAAGGAGCTGTATTTAATAATGCAGATTTAACATCTTCATCTTTTTCAGATTCACAGCTTACAGAAGTAAAATTTATTAACTGCGACTTAACATCTGTTGATTTTACACGTTCTGCCATTGTTGAATGCAGTTTTAATGAATCTGTATTAAACGGTACGGACTTCAGCTACTCTAAAGTTGATTATTGCAATTTTAACGAATCTGATATGGCAGGTTCAATTTTAAGAGAAGCTGATTTATCAACTTCTGATCTTTCTTCTGCTGATAACCTTAATGCATGCCGATTTGATGATGAAACCATCTGGCCTGACAGCGATAACCTTCCGGAAGATTTTGATTCTACTTATTCAGATGATTTATCATCCCTTAAAGATGATGACGATTATGAGCCTTCCGATTACTAACCAAGGTATTTGAGCAGGTTCGTATGTTTTACCTCACCTGTTTCATTATATTCAATATCAAACGGCAGTTCTCTTAATTGTTCGGCTATTTTGTGCTTGTTACAAAACATCGATATATATTTTGACGGCTTTTTATCCTCTTTAAATCCAAGTTCTTCATATTTGGAAACCAGTTCAAAAGGACCGTCTGTCACAGCATCAAGATGAATTCCTCTGGCATCCATATCACTTGCGTCCTTAAATAATTGATAAAACATGGTTTTTTTGAATAGTTTCACTCTTTCAGTTTTAGAAAGAGGTATCGCACAAATACAATCTAAATTTATAATGTTATTATCCTTGCTGTAGGTCATAATTCCGCAAACCTTATCTTTAGAAACGGAAACATAGCTCGAATTGGATTCATTAAAAGATCTGGTTATACAATAATTTAAAATTTTCTGCCACCTCAGCTGCATCTCTCTTATTAAATACGGAGCCAGTTTTTTATAATCTACGCTCTCTGCCAGCTTCTGTAAAAAGGGTCTGTCACCTTTATAAATTTTGTATAAGTCAATCTGAGTCGTCAAATTACCTACAATATTTGATGTCCTAGCGACCCTGATTGCCTTAAAATTCGGATTATTTAAACTGTTTATTTTATCTATTTTCATACCGGTATTTATAAATTAACGCGTAAAAAGATTTTTTGTTTAATTGTAACAATTAATTTACAATTAGATACCCCCTTGTAATCTAAACGGGTTTGGGTTAAACTAAACATACACTGGTAGAAAGAAGGAAATATAATTATGTCTAAACAATGTGAAGTATGTGGTAAAAAACCGCTTAAAGCAGCTAAATTAACATTTTCTCATAAACAAATAGTTAAAAGACAAACTCCTAATTTGCAGGAAATCAGAGTAAATGTTAACGGTCAAACTAAAAGAATGACAGTTTGCACTTCTTGCTTAAAAGCAGGAAAAGTACAAAAAGCTGTTTAGTATCGTTTAAAAAATTTTTTTAAATAAAAAGCCGGGACTTAAATCCCGGCTTTTTATTTTCTATCCTTTAACTACAATATTTACGAGTTTTTTCGGAACAACAATAACTTTCACGATTTCTTTTCCTGAAGTTAATTCTTTTACTTTTTCACTGGAAAGGGCAATTGTTTTAAGCTCTTCATCATTTACCCCCTCATCAGCCTCAAGCTTATCTTTAACTTTACCGTTAACTTGAACCACTAAAGTTATTTTGCTGGCTTTAGCAAGATTTTCATCCCACTCGCACCAAGACTCATCATGTATAGAAGTATTAAATCCAAGTTCATGCCAGATTTCTTCTGATAAATGAACCGTAACAGGCGACATAAGCTTAATAAGAGATATAACTGCAAAGCTGAATACATTTTTATCTTCTTCACTTAACTCCTGCTTCTTACCTCTCCAATCATAAATGGCATTCGTAAGTTCTCTGTACTTAGAAATTACAGTATTAAACTGAAAATCGTTTGAAATATCATTAGTTATACCTTTGATACTCATGTGTACAACCCTTACGAGGTCATCGTTCTCTCTGGTAAGAGGGAATGAAAGCTTGTAATCTCTAACAATATCAGAGAAATTATCACTAACAAGTCTCCAAACTCTGTTCAAGAATTTGTAACAACCTTCTACTCCGGCATCAGACCAGTCAAAATCTCTTGCAGGAGGTGAATCTGAAAGAATAAACAATCTTGCAGTATCAGCGCCGTAATTCTCAAATATTTCATCCGGATCAACCGTATTACCTTTTGATTTTGACATTTTAGAACCGTCTTTTAATACCATACCCTGAGTTAAAAGGTTTTTAAACGGTTCATCAAAGCTTAATAAGCCTAAATCTTTTAAAGCTTTAGTAAAGAATCTTGAATATAAAAGGTGTAAAATCGCATGCTCAATTCCGCCAACATACTGGTCAACAGGGAGCCATTTATCAACAAGTTCTTTACTAAACGGCATTTCGCTGTTTTTGGCATCTGAATATCTCAAATAATACCAGCTTGAACATACAAAGGTATCCATTGTATCCATTTCTCTTCTGGCTTTTCCGCCGCAAACCGGGCAAGTTGTTTCCGCAAATGTTTTAGATGTAGTTATAGGAGATTTTCCTACAACAGAAAAATCAACATCTGTAGGAAGCATAACAGGAAGATTTTCTTCTTTTTCAGGAACAATTCCGCACTTGTCGCAATAAACGACAGGAATTGGAGCACCCCAATATCTTTGACGGGAAATCAGCCAGTCACGAAGTCTGTATTGAGTCTTAAATTCACCGAATCCGCCATCCACAGCCTTTTGAGTAATAGCTTTTTTTGCTTCAGTATTTTTCATACCGTCAAATTCGTTTGAGTTAACAAGAACTCCTTCTTCCGTATAAGCAGCATCTTTACAATCAGAAGGATTTTCCGGATTCTGAATAACTACTTTAAGAGGAAGATCGTATTTCTTAGCAAAGTCAAAATCTCTGGTATCGTGAGCAGGTACCGCCATAACAGCACCTGTTCCATATTCTACGAGAGCATAATCAGCAGTCCAGAGAGGGAACTTCTCACCGTTAAACGGATTTATGCAGTGAGTACCTAATGGCACACCTGTTTTTACTCTGTCTGTTGACAATCTTTCGATTTCTGACATCTTACGTGCATTTGCTCTGTATTCCTCAACTGCCTGCTTATTTTCCGATGTTGTAAGCTTTTCTATATCCTTATATTCTGGAGCCACAACAAGGTAAGTTATACCGTGAACCGTGTCAGGTCTGGTTGTATAAACAGGGACTTCCATCTCTTCACCTGACGGCGCATCTATAACTTTAAACCTTAATATTGCACCTTCAGACTTACCAATCCAGTTAGCCTGCATTGTTTTAACATTATCCCCCCAGCCTTCAAGTTTATCTAAATCCTGCAAAAGCCTTTCTGCATAATCAGTTATCTTAAAGAACCATTGTGATAGATATTTCTTTTCTACAACACTGTCACATCTCCAGCATTTACCGTCAATTACCTGTTCGTTGGCAAGTACCGTGCCGCAGCTGTCACACCAGTTAACAGCTGCTTCTTTTTTATAAGCCAGACCTTTTTTATATAATTGAAGGAATAACCACTGTGTCCATTTATAATAATCAGGTTTGCAGGTGGTAACTTCTCTTTCCCAATCGTAAGAAAGTCCAAGCATTTTTAGCTGCTTTGTCATATATGCAATATTTTCATCAGTCCATTTTTCAGGATTTGCACCATGCTGCATAGCAGCATTCTCAGCCGGCAGACCGAAACTGTCCCATCCAATCGGATGCAATACATTATACCCCTGAGCCTTCTTAAACCTTGCTATAACATCCGTTATTGTATAATTTCTTACATGGCCCATATGTAATTTGCCTGACGGATAAGGAAACATTGATAAAGCATAATATTTTGGCTTATCGCTGTCATCCGGAGTATGGAAAGCCTTATTCCTCTCCCAAGTTTCCTGCCATCTTTTTTCTATTTCCTGCGGATAATATCCTTCTTTCATTTATTCCTCCATATCCTATACATCAACGTCATCATCTGTTTCTGAATCAGGAGCGTCCGGCTCTGCAACTGTCTTAGTCAGCTTTTCATTCAACTCCTGAAGGGTAATTGATTTATCCATTTTCTTTAAAGCATTTAACACCGCTATTTTATAATCGGCATCCGCTCTGTTTTTAGGATTATCCATTATCTCACCGATTTTTTGTCCGAGAATTCCCATAACAACAACAGCCGGTACCATTATAACACCGGTAGCCATAACTGCATGCAAATCAACCGCACCTATTTTTACAAAGCAAATGGTTCCGATAACAAGCAGCGTAACCGCTATGAAAAAACTTCTAATACTTTCGGTATATCCACCCATTATTTGTTAAGATTCTCCATATCTTTTTTCATACAAAACTGTACTAATGTCATTTTATCAATATTACTCAAATTAACAAATCTTCCTGATATTGTATAAAGTCCGCTATCGTTTTTCTCAACCCTGATAAGCTGGTATTTGCACTTAATCTCCTGCTCATCGCTTAGCTTAATTGATACTTTATACTCTTTTTCAATATCAATATTTTCTTTTGTACTAAGTTTCATACCGCCTGCGGAAAGATCCAGAGTACGTGCTTTGTGAACTATATCTTCATATACAAGTTCAATATCTTCAATAAACTTAATACGAGTAAACTTACGTCTTTGCAAGAATCTGTGTTTTACCGGATTAGCAATAGATATAACATTATTTTCAAGTTCTTGAATATAAGATTCAAAGTATAAATAACCATTATCAGTAAGAGAATAAAAATCACAAATATGATTTTTAATAAGACCGGCCGGCTTATATTTTAATTCCATTCTGAAACCTTCCATAGAAACATCCAGAACTTTACCTTTATTAGAATTTTTAAAATCCTGAGGTACTACTGTTACCAATTGGTCTTTTTTTATAAGTTCTCTCATTATAGTGTCCTTTCTTTATCTTTTTGCCAATTCCAGTTTTACCATTCCGACTGATTTAACTTTAACATTCGGGCTAATTTCATTATATGACATAATTGCAATTTGCGGATAAGTTCTTTCTACAAGTTTTCTGAATAAAAGTCTTATAGGCGAAGAACAAAGGATAACCGGCTGATTTCCGGTAGCGGTAATAGCTTTTTCAAGTTCAATATTCATCCTATCAAACAGATTTCTGGTAAAGCTTGGATCCAGAGTAACACTCTGCCCGTCGGGACTTGCTCCTTTTGCAATAGTATTTTCGACATCCGGAGAAAGTGTAATAACATAAAGCTCGCCTGTGTCTGCAAGATTCTGCTTGCAAATATTTCTTGCAAGCGCCTGTCTGACATGTTCAGTTAAGAAATTAGGATTTTTATTAATTTTAGATTGCAGGCTTATTGTTTCAAGAATAGTTTTCAAATCTCTTACAGCAACTCCTTCTTTCAAAAGGTTTTGAATAACTATCTGAACATCTCCTATTGTAATATCCTTCATTATGTCATTAACATAATCTTCCGAAACTTCTTTTTTAAGATTATCAATAAGCTGCTGGATATCAAATCTTGAAACAATTTCATAAGCGCATTTTTTAATAACTTCCGTAATATGTGTAGAAATAACAGCAGAAGCAGAAACAACCGTGTAACCCGACATCTCAGCCAGATCTTTATCCTTTGGTTCAATCCACAAAGCAGGAAGCCCGAATGCAGGCTCTATTGCGTGTATACCGTTAATAGTAAGATTACCGACCGGATCTCCTGCACTCATTGCAAGATATCTTTCCGGATAAACCTCTCCTGATTCAAGAGCTACACCTTTTAGCTTAATTTGATAAGAATTAGGCGAAAGCTGCAGATTATCCCTTACCCTGATTGAAGGTAAGACAATACCTAAATCCAAAGCGGTTTGACGTCTTATTTGCGCAATTCTTTCAAGCAAATCACCGCCCATTTCAACATTTAAAAGCTGTACAAGCCTGTAGCCTACTTCTATTTCTATTGTATCTACATTGAGAAGTTCCATAACACTTTCTCTTGTAGCTTTTGCTCTCTTTTCTTTCTTTCCGAGTTTTTCTTGCTGTTCCTGAGCAACTTTCTGAGCTTCTGCCGTTTGAACAAGCTCCTTTTTCTGCTTGCCTTTTAAATACGCAAACCCGCCTGTACACGCTGCAATTAAAAGGAACGGAGCGGTCGGCATGCCGGGAACAACGCCAAGGAATGCTAACAGGCCTGATACAACACCAAGGACTCTCGGATCAGAGAACATTTCATTCTTAATATCTTCTGATAAAGGCTCATCCTTTCCGGTTGCACGGGAAACAATTAAACCTGTTGCTGTAGAAATCAATAAGGCCGGAATTTGTGATACAAGGCCATCACCAACAGTAAGGATTGTGTAAGTACCTAAAGCTTGCTGCACATTCATTTTTTGTTGAACTATACCGATAATCAAACCGCCGACAATGTTAACAATCGTTATAACAATACCGGCTGTTGCATCACCTTTAACAAACTTAGAAGCACCATCCATTGTACCGTAGAAATCAGTTTCTCTTTCTAATTTTCGTCTTCTTTCTTTTGCCTGATCCTCGTTAATAAGTCCGGAGTTTAAGTCCGCGTCAATACTCAATTGTTTACCGGGCATTTTATCCAATGTAAAACGAGCTGATACTTCAGCAACACGAGTTGCACCACCCGTGATTACCATAAAGTTAATTAATACCAGAATACAAAATATTACCGCACCTACTACGTAATTTCCCCCAACGACGAATTCTCCAAATGCATTAATTACGTTACCTGCCTCGCCGTAGAGAAGGATTAACCTTGTAGAGCTAACGTTCAACCCCAGCCTGAACAGTGTTGCAATCAACAAGACAGTAGGAAATGAAGAATAATCAAGAGGTTCTTTTGTGTATAAACATACAAGTAAAATTACGATTGCTAATGAAATATTTATAGTAAGTAAAATATCCAAAAGAGGTGCAGGAAGAGGGATAACCATCATACAGACGATTACAACCAAGCCTATCGCAAGCACTATATCGTTATTTTTTAATAATTCTGATAACTTAGTGAACCCCATAGCCTAATTAACTTCCTCTCCTATTATTGTAAACGTATGCTAAAATTTCAGCAACTGCTACATACAGGTCTGATGGTATTATACCATCAATCGGTACAGAATTGTAGAGGGCTCTCGCAACAGGTCTGTTTTCAACAATCGGAACATTGTTACTTTTTGCAATTTCTCTAATCTGAAATGCCAGATAATCAACCCCTTTGGCAACTACCATCGGTGCAGGAGCCTTCGTTTTATCATACTGAATTGCAACAGCATAATGAGTAGGGTTTGTTACAACAACATCAGCTTTAGGTACTGCAGACATCATTCTTTGTCGTGCCATTTGCATTTGTATAGATCTTATACGAGCTTTAACCTTAGGATCCCCTTCCGTATCTTTATGCTCATCTTTGACTTCCTGCTTAGTCATCTTAATGGACTTTTCGTATTCATAAGTTTGATATTTCTTATCCAAATATCCAAGAATTAACATCGCAAGGCACATATTAATAATCATGTTTATTAATATCGATCCGACTATATGCAAAGCTATAGGTAGTTCCAAGCCTACCAGCCCCATCAAATCACCTTTTCTGCTGTTAATAGCAGAATAACCGCAGGCAGCTACAACAACAATCTTAATTATTGATTTTGCAAACTCAACCAGCGATCTCGGCTGAAACGGATTAAAGATTCTTTTAGCATTCTCAAATAATCTTCTGGGACTAAGGTTAGTCAAATCAAATTTAGCTCTTTGTAAAGCAAATACATGACCAACATCCATTCTTACAACAATCACTGCTAAAATAAAGAGTAATACAAAAAACGGCAGCACAATCATCCCTAAATACTTAAAATAAGGATATAACAAACCTACAATATCCGACGTATCAATAGATGCCGGATTCAGGTTTTCAAAAGTATCCCTGAGCATAGTCTGAATATTTGCAAACATATATTTAGCCAAAACAATAAGAAGAGCTACACCGCCAATCATAACAAGGGCGGATTCCATATCCTTACTTTTAGCAACATTTCCTCTTTCGCGTTCTTTCGTTCGCCGTCGGGTCGTCGCTTCTTCGGTTTTTTCAGCTGCATCGTTACTCATTTATTCAAACAAACCCTTTTATTTTAGTCATACCCTTAAAAAATTGCTGCAATTCTCGTCATAAATTGTTCTATCAATACAGCAATATATTCCGCCATAGGCCGCATAAATATCAAGGACAATAGAAGACCTAAATATATTTTAAGCGGAATTGATACCATAAATATATTCATCTGAGGCATCATTTTAGATGTAAAGCCCAATAATATATCAGTAATAAACAACACCGCAAAAATAGGAATTGCAATTCCCAGCCCGACTGCAAAAAGTTGCCCTGATATAATTACAACCTGCTCTACAATACCCGGAGAAAAATTAAACACATACCCGGCAGGTAAAGTCTTAAAGCTATTATAGATAGCAGAAAATAACCATCTGTGCGCCCCCAGTGCAATAAACAACATTGAAGCCAGATAAGTATAAGCCTGAGTAATTACAGGGGAGTTGCCTCCGGAAGCAGGGTTTAAAGCCTGATCGGCAGATATACCCATCTGAATGGCAAAAGTATTAACCCCGAGTTCAATACCTGAAAATAAAATATTAGCACAATACCCAATAGCAAAACCTATTAAAAATTCTTTAAATAAAATAAGTGTCAGCGCAGGCACCGAAGTCGGAGTTACAAAACTCGTATTAGCCTGAACAATAGGGAAAAGTATAAACGCAATTGCAGCAGCAAGCCAAACCTTTATCTGCATGGGGATTGGATAAGTTGAAAACAAAGGGGCAGATGAAAATAACCCTGACAACCTTGTAAATATTGCCATAAAAAGTATTATATTGCTGACTGAAAATAATACATCAAGATTAAACATCAAAATCCGCCTATCAGTTGAGGAATCATATCCATAAACTCATTTGTTGTAGTAATAAACACGCTTATCATCCAAGGTAGTAAGAAAATAAGCAGAATTACGCAGCCTACAATTTTAGGAACAAATGTTAAGGTAGATTCCTGAATCTGTGTAACGGTTTGAAAAATACTTACAATCAAACCGATTACAACCCCGACAACCAATATCGGTACGGACATCTGCAAAGTTAATATAAACATTTTCTGTAAAAGAGTTATAACTACGTCTTGATTCATTTACTACCTCACAAAGCTGTCCACAAGAGACTTAACAATCAAATACCACCCGTCTACCATAACAAACATAATCAACTTAAACGGCAGTGCAATCATGGTAGGAGGCAAAAACATCATACCCATTGATACAAGGACACTTGATACAACGATATCTATTACCAAAAACGGAAGATAAACAACAAAACCTATAGTAAATGCAGTTTTGAGTTCACTCAATATAAATGCAGGTAATAGCACATAAGTAGGCACGTCATTTTTATTTTTCGGTTTCTCTATTTTAGCCATACGAACAAATAGGGCAAGTTCTTTTTCATGCGTCTGCTTAAACATAAAAGTCCTGATAGGTTCAATACCTCTATCCAGCGCAACTTGCTGCGTTATTTGATTATTCATATACGGCTGAAGAGCCTTTTCGTTAATTTCATTAAAAGTAGGAGCCATTATAAAAAAAGTAAGAATTAATGCCAAACTGGTCAATACCTGGTTTGGCGGAAGAGTTGTAGTACCTATTGCTTGCCTTGTAATAGAAAGAACAACAACCAGTCTTATAAACGATGTTGTCATTATTAAAATACTCGGCGCAAGGGTTAAAATCGTCAACCAGATAAGAATTTGAAGCCCGTTAGTAAAATCCTGCGGAGTATTTGCAGTCTGCATTCCTATATTAATGTTAGGAAAGGTCATTGCAGCAGAAGACGGTAATATACTCAGCAAAAGTCCGCCCAGTGTAAATCCCCACTTTTTAATATCATTCATATTAAATATCCTTAAAATCAACTACCCAAGAAGAGTTAACAACTCTTCCCCACCATATAGTACAATATATTCGGTATAGTGGCAATCTGTTAAGATATATTAATACGAGAATTTACCGTGAAATCCTTAAATGTCTGTTTTCACCTTCGCCTATTGAAGTACTTTGCAAACCATATTGTTCTACAAGTTCGTGCTGAAGTTTTCTTATCTGTGTAGATTGAGGCTCCAGTTCAATAACTTCTGCGCCGTCCATAACTTGTTTTATAGCAGCTTTCACTTCATCCAATGCTTCTTCTGTCTCATCCTTATAACCGGTATCATACTCATTATCATAAGGTCTTATATCAAGCGCATCTTTTAAAACTTTCTGAATCTGTGCCATAGAGTTTGTTTTTACGTAAAATATTTGTACTCTGTATTCTTTGGCGGTATTTAAAATCTTGGCACCGCCTTTGGCAAAGTTTTTGTGAGCAATTACAATATCCGCATCTTCAATATTTCTTGTAATTTCAAGATTAAAATCAAGTCTTTCAATGAGTTTTTCAACAATTGTTCTTGAAACCGCATAAAGGTACACTTTTCTGAGAGGCTTATTCTGCTCGCAATACTTCTGACGGGAGAATGAAAAGTTCATACTGTTCTCTTCACGCTCAACAGGTTTTTCTCCTGTCTGATGAGGAGCTGCATCTTGCGGAAGTTCTGAAGTAGATACATTTTCTCCTTCAACTTTCCTGAGTTCAGGTCTTATCGGCCAGCCTCTTAAGATATAATCAACAGCTTCTGCCGTATTTTTATAAACAGCAAGAGTATTTCTATCAATAATTTCTATAACAACATCAAAGGTAGGCTGTTTTTCCCTTTCAAGGACTGTCTTTTGGGAAGCTCTTCTTTTTGCCTCATCATCCCCTAAAGTTACTGACTGAATTCCGCCGACCAAATCTGAAAGAGTCGGGTTTTTAATCAAACTCTCAAGGCAGTTCCCGTGAGCGGTTGCAATAAGCATAACACCGCGTTCCGCAATTGTTCTTGCAGCCTGTGCTTCAGCTTCAGTCCCGATTTCATCCACAACTATAACCTCGGGAGTGTGATTTTCTACAGCCTCAATCATAATATCTTTTTGATATTCAGGCTGCGCAACCTGCATTCTTCTTGCTGAGCCGACCGCAGGATGCGGAGTATCACCGTCTCCTGCAATTTCATTTGAAGTATCAACTATGACAACTCTTTTTCCGAGCTCATCAGCGACAAGTCTTGATATTTCACGAAGCTTGGTAGTTTTCCCAACTCCCGGAGGACCTAAGAAAAGTATACTCTTACCCTGAGTACAAATATCTTTTATGCAGGCTATAGTTCCTGTAACGACTCGGCCTATACGACATGTAAGCCCTACAACTTTCCCCTGTCTGTTTCTTATACCGCTAATTCTGTGTAAAGTTCCCGGAATACCGGTTCTGTTATCATGAGTAAACTCCTGAAGATGAGAAGTTATAAAACTTATATCCTCATCGTTAACAATATCACAATTAAGCCTGTCAATTTTACCGCCGGCATGTCTAACCTCCGGAACTCTGCCGATATCGAGCACAATTTCAATAACGTCATCCAGCTGATTGCCGGACAAAGCAGAGATAACCTTTTGGGGCATAATGGCCAATAGTCTTTCCAGGTCATTGTGAAATTGTAAATTACTTGTCATGTTTATATAAAATGCCTTTCTGCTCTCGCATTTGGCTGCAAACTATTTAAGCTATCTCCTAATTTTATTATATCATATTTTTACATTCTTATGAGAGGTTTGTCACGATTGTAAAGATATATTAAGGCATCTTTAAGTGTCTGAAATACGCTTAATAGCTAGGTTTAGGACAGCAATAAAAAAGCGGGAGCTTAGTTCCCGCTTTTAAAATACCTTATTCTTTTTTATACTCCTGACTCGTTTTTATCCTTTACTTTAGCCTGCTCTTCTTTAGCCGCTTCTTCGTCTTGTGTTTCTCTCTTCTGTTCCAGCTCTTCATTATACATTACCGCAAACTGTTCATACAGTTCTGAATCTTCCAAAATTTCATCCAGTTCAAGGTAGTTATTTTCATCAACATTTGCTTCTGTATATTTGTCTGCATCAACACCATATTTTTGAGCCTGATTAGCAGTCAGTTTATCTGCTCCGATGGTTTTGATTATAAAGTTTTTCAGAACATTTGGGTTAATATTAGTTGACATAATTCTGTCTCCTTATTGCTTATTCATCTTACTTATATATTTAAAGTATATAAAAATTAGCTAATTTCAGAGTTGATAAAAATTGTTACAAAAGTTAACAATTCTTTTTAACCCAGTTTTCCAGAACTCTTAACGGAGCTCTTGTAATTGCAAGGGCCCAGGCAGGAATATTTTTTGTAATCACACCGACTGCACCAACGTTAGCACCCTCTTCAATAGTAACCGGTGCAACTAAGACGGAATTAGAGCCGATTTTTGCATTATCTTTAATAACGGTTTTACTCTTAACTTTTGTAAGAGGGTTGTAATTAGCAGTAATTGTTCCGGCACCGATATTAACATTCGAACCGATTTCGCTGTCACCGAGATAAGTAAGGTGACAAGCATTAGTATGAGATTTTATTGTAGTCTTTTTAACTTCAACAAAGTTGCCTATTTTAACATAATCTTCAAGAACTACATCCCCGCGTAAATGAGCAAACGGACCTATTTTACAATGAGAGCCTATTTTATTTTTTCCGTTAATATAGCAGGAAGGATAAATAACAGTATCATGTCCGATTTCTGTTTCAGGACTAATCCAAGTTGTAGACGGATCAATTATTTCAACGCCGTTATCAAGATGTTTTTGCAAAGATCTGTTATTCATAAGTTTTGCAGCTTCGGCAAGCTGCGATTTAGAATTGATACCGAAGATTTCTTCATTGTTCTTTAAAGTATAAACACAGGCCTTTAGTCCGTTATTATTTGCCCATTTTACAATATCAGTAAGATAATACTCGCCCTGAGCATTATTTGTTTTCAGATCTGCAAAAGCATGTTTAAGTTTTTCCCAGTTTAAACAATAGCATCCGGCATTAATTTCCTTAACAGCTTTTTGTTCTTGATCAGCATCTTTTTCTTCAACTATTGCATCCAGAGATCCGTCCGATTTTCTTATAATCCTTCCCAGACCTGCAGGATCATCAAAAACAGCACTCATAACTGTTAAATCAGCTCCGGAAGAGGAATGGTAGTCAACAAATTCTTTTAAAGATTCCGTTGTAATAAGCGGGATATCGCCATTAAGAATCAAAATATTTCCTGAATAATTTTCAAGATACGGTAATGCCATACTCACAGCATGACCTGTTCCAAGCTGAGGGGACTGAAGCACAGGCTTTGATTCAGGATAGTAATCTTTCAAATATTCCTCCACTCTTTCAGCCTGATGCCCGACAATCACAAAATTTTCATCTGCTAAACCAGTCTTATTTACAGCATCCAAAACATAACCTAAAAGAGTTTTATCAAATATTGTATGTAAAACTTTCGGTACATCAGATTTCATTCTTGTACCCTTGCCTGCTGCCATTATTATTGACTTAATCATACTAAATTCCCCCTGTTAACAAAATAATTTTAGCACAAAACGAAAATCAGAGGGAAATCTGTATTAAATTTATTTACAGTAATGAGCCATCGCTACATTATATTTAAAAAATCTTCACAAACCGTTTGCAATTTAAATATGTTTATTTTAGTATTACATCATACGCCGATTTATAGAGAATGTGTTTAATCCACATTCTATTTTAAAAAGGTCAAAAAAGGGGCAATTTATACTGGCTACAACCCCTAAAATAGCATTATAAAGAAAGTTAATTATAAAGGAACAGCAAAATGGGTATCAAAGGTAAAAACGACAGAATGGTAGTTCTTGCTTGTGAAGATTGCAAGGAAAGAAATTACACTACAGTAAAAAATAAAAAGAACACAAAAGACAGATTAGAATTAAGCAAATACTGTCCGACTTGCAAAAAGCATACTACTCACAAAGAAACGAAATAAGGCGTGAATCGTGAATCGTGAATCGGTTCCTGCGAATCACGAATTGCGAATCACGGTTTTGCGTCCTTAGTTCAGTTGGTAGAACGTCGGTCTCCAAAACCGGATGTCGAGGGTT
>CALVCR010000139.1 GCA_944326125.1 Candidatus Gastranaerophilales bacterium
AAAAAGTTGAAGAGGCGCTTCTTGAACTTATTATGGATTACGCATCCAGAGAAGGTGCATTAGAAATTGATGACGAAGACGGTTATATCCTTCAAGTCAAAGCAGAACATCTGGATATAGTAGAAAAACTTTGTCCTGTTGAATTAAAACCGCCTGTTCTCAAGACTTTAACCGTCATCGCTTTAAAAGAACCTATAAGACAATCCGTACTAAAAGATTTAAGGGGTTCAAATGCTTATGAACATGTACAAGAACTTCTGGAAAAAGGACTGATTTCAAGACATAAAGACAAAAACGGACGCTCTTTTAACATAAAAACAACGCCAAAATTTGCAGAGTATTTTAAACTAAAAGGAGATATAAGAACTTTAGTAAAAACCTTGAATATTGATAAAGGTGTAAAAGATGATTAAAAAAAATCTTCTTCTGATTGTTCTCTGCGCCCTGCTTTTTAGTCTTTTATATGTAAACAATAATAAAAATATAATATACTCCCGGCTTGGAGATTATTATTTCAAAAACAATAATATGGAGAAAGCTCAGGAGTGTTTTGAAAAAGCTTTTGCAATGGGAATAAATGATACAAAACAGCGAGATTTGTATGTAAATTCAATTATTAATTCTCCGATGGACACAAGCTCTCAGGAAAAACTTGTTAAATTTATACAGCTTCCTGTTGATGACGGAGCAAAACTTAAAGCAGAGTATTTTCTATACGATTTTAAGCGGGAAATTCATAAAAAGTACCCTCAAAATTATATAAGCCAGGCACCTTTTAATCAAAAAATTGTACGCTGGAACAACACTCCTATTACGTATAATTTTGTAAAAAACGGAGATGTGCCGGAATATTTTATACGTGAAGTTGAAAATGCTTTTACTGAATGGGAAAAAGTGACCGATCATATGCTGTTATTTTCAAGAGAGGAAAAGAATCCTAATATTATAATCTCTTTTAATGAAAACAATCCCGCGGATGATACCGACAGAAAATATGTTGTAGCATATACTATTCCTTCTCTTGAAGGAAATAAACTTAAGCAAATGGAAATAAAGTTTTACCTAAAAGAGCCTGACGACGAATATTTTTCACCTAATCAAGTTTATAATACGGCTCTCCACGAAATCGTACACGCAATCGGTTTTATGGGACACAGTTACAACAAAAACAATATTATGTATTTAACCAAAGATTCCGTATCGGTTTTAAATGATACCAGAGAAACTCTTACCCAAGCAGATGTTGAGACAGTAAAACTACTATACAAAATCAAACCAGATATAACAAATACCACTCCGGCAGAAGGGGAATATGTTCCGTATCTGGTACTCGGCGGACAAGAAGATGTTAACAGAGCTAAAGCCAAAGAAGCGAAAAACTATATAAGAAAGGCGCCGGCTCTCCCTATCGGATATATTGATCTTGCGGAGAGTTATGCATCAAAAAAAGAATATGCAAAGGCAATTCAAGCTCTTGAACAAGCCGAAAGACTTGCGGATACTGATGATGTAAAATATATCGTCTACTACAATCTCGGAGTTATCTATTATTATATGAATAATCCCGGTATGGCTAAAGAGTATGTAAACTATGCTCTTGAATACCAGAACACAGAAGACCTTAATTATCTTCTTGCAGAAATTTATGCTAAAGATAACGACTACGATAGCGCAATAAAGAAATATGAAGAATTAATCCGCCAGAACCCTAAAAATATTGAATATGCGGTTAATCTTACAAATATTTATATAAATAAGAAGGAATTTCTAAAAGCAAGATCCGTATTAAAGAATCACATAAAAAATAATCCGGAGGATAAAAACAATCCGCGCTTTGAATCATACGGAATATTAACTTTTATGTTGTAAAGGCTTTTTACTTAAACTGCTCGTAAAGCCAGCCTTTTTCTTCCAGAAATCTTAAAAGTGCCTGACGGTTTTGTGGTACGTCAGCTCTTGTTTTACCTTCAAGCCTTGTTTCGTCGCCATATGTACCGTTAACTTTTTCACATATCTCATCCCACTGTTTCTCAGTCACTTCCCAATCATTGCTATCCCAAGGTTTCCCGGTTACTGACTCTACTATTTCTTTATATTTCTCCACCTGTTCAGGGGTCATCATCTTAGCCGGAATAGTTTGTCCGTTTTCATCATAAACAGTTTTGCCGTTATCATCTACCAGATAAGAATTTTCTGCCCATTCCAGACGGGCTTTCATTTCATCTGCAGTATATTTTCCGTTTCTGGTTAAATTAGACGGAGAAAAACCTGAGAATTCACATATATCACCGCCGCAGCAAGCTTCTCCATCTTCCGTACTCATAAGTCTTGTGTATGAATCTAAATTCAATTGCTGATAAAAACTTGAATCTTCGTTGTCACCTTCTTTTAGAAGCCAGGTATTCAGCTGCTTTATCTGTTCTTTTTTTATTTCAATAATCTGTTTTTGACTTAACTCAACACCATATTGTCTCTTTGCACTAGATTTTAATTCTTCTATTGTATCATCCAGCCAGCTTTGAATATCTCCAATGATTTCTTCTTTCATATTATATTTTTTAGCAAGTTCGTCATTTGATAAAGCTCCATCAAGATTTTTGCCATTATTACAACGGACACTCCATCCCTTCTGTTCCACATTACTTTTGAGGCCATCTCTGTTTCTGTCAATACTGAACCACTTATTAATATCACGTCTTGCAAAATATTTCATTCCTTCCATACATGCGTTATTTCGTTCTTGATCGGTCACCGTTCCGTCACCGTCAACATCCATATTTTTTGTCATTGCATATTCCTGCTCAGTAATCCAGCCATCCCCATTAAAATCTAACGCATTAAAAATACTTTCATTTGCATGGGGATTATTACGCAAAAACGTCTCTTTATCACATCCGTTTACACCTTCCGGATACCAAGCCGTTTGTGAATTTTCAATATGTTTAAATTCCATTTTTAAATTCTTAAAACCTGTTATATCTGTCATATGAATCTCCTTCTGCTTTTATTAACGGAATATTTCCGGAAAACTTTAAATATTGTTACATTTGTTAACCTAAATTATCACGCGGCTGAAAAACACTGGAATTCATAGACTGACTTCTTTGCTCACTTTTTAAGACATCAATTTCATTTTCAATAACGGAAATTTCTTTCAAAATTGCGTCTTTGCCTTCTTTTGGACAATCAGGATGATTCAAAATCTTCTTTTTTGCAGCAATAGCTCTTTCTTTTTCTTCAATAGTTGATCTGCGTTCAGGTATCCCTCTATAAGCACGCTCAACAAATTTTTCAAATGAAACACTGTCTCCAGCCATAGTAAAACTCCTTTCTGGTAGTAACATAATTAAATTTTAGGGTAAATAAATCTTATTAGAATAGTATCCTGTTGTTGAGATGGGTGAAATTTCCAGAAAACTAGGGCTGAGAATAAAAGAATTGCGCGAGAAACAAAATCTTACGCAGTTAAAGCTTGCTGAAATTCTAAATAGGGAAGCTTCAAACCTCTCTAAAATTGAAAGAGGAGTACAGATTCCAAAAGAAGAAAGCTTGGAAAAAATCTCAAACGCTCTCGGAGTTGAAATTAAAGAATTATTTAATTATGAGCATTTTACCGACAAAGAAAGCTTAATCACAAAAATTGATAAAATACTGGAAGTTGCAGATACAAAAACAGTTCAAAAATATTACCAGCTCTTAATAAATCTGTAATCATTGCTTGACAGGGATAAATCTTTATACTAAACTTCAAACATGCCGAAGTATAGTGCTATGGTATGCCTTGCTCGGATATGTAGTAAAGCGGGTGTAACGTGATATTTGGTGTTTTACCGCCAAACAAATCATCTATCCCCCCGAAAGGAGAAAGAAAATGCCAAAATTAAAAACTCACCGTGCAGCAGCTAAAAGATACAAAGTTACTGCAACAGGTAAAATCACAAGAAGACATGCAGGTATCGGCCACTTGCTTCAACACAAGTCAGAATCCAGAAAACGTAAGATTTTCGGAGATATTACAATTTCCGAAACTCATGAAAAACTGGTTTCTAAAGAGTTACCTTACAAGAAGTATTCAAGATAGGAGTGTTGAACAATGAGAATTAGACGTGGAAATGTATGTCGTAACAGACACAAAAAAATATTAAAGCTTGCTAAAGGCTTCAAAGGCGCTAGAAGCAGAATCTTTAAAGTAGCTAACATTGCTGTAATGAAAGCTCTTAAATATGCTTACAGAGACAGACGTGCTACAA
>CALVCR010000140.1 GCA_944326125.1 Candidatus Gastranaerophilales bacterium
GCTTCAACAAGCTTGATTAAATAAGTTTGGTTAGCGTATTTTCTAGCACCTGCTGAAACTTGTAAGATAATAGGTGATCTTGTTTCTTCAGCAGCTTCAGCGATAGCCTGGAGGATTTCCATGTTGTTAACATTGTAAGCACCGATAGCGTAACCGCCGGCTAAAGCTTTTTTGAACATCTCTTGTGTTCCAACTAATTTTCTTTCACTCATATGAGTTCTCCTTCTTTTTCTGTAAAAATTCTTTTACGATTTAAAATTACACCAAAAATAAGAGATTTTCAAGAGCGGGGGTAAATATAAGGGGCAAATATAGGAAGCGGGAATGCAAAGTTGAAAATGTAAGAGAGAAAGAACATAAAAGGAAAAGAGAAAAGATTAAAAGATCATCCGTACAATATAACCTTTTCATCTTGTTTGTGATAATATTTGAGAAAGAATAGGAAGGAGAAGATAGAAATGGCACAGAGAATAGGTATTGATGTCGGCGGAACAAACGTTAAAATAGCGCTTGTAAGCGATGACGGAAAAATAATTTATTCTAACTCTATCCCGACACGTGCGGAAATGGGTTATGAATATACAATTAACAGCATGAAAGAAGCAATAAAGGATTTACTTAAGGAAACAAAGCTTCAGGCTTCTGATATTGAAGGCATGGGCTTTGGTTTTCCGGGACAAATAGATTGTCAGAACGGTATCGTAAGACTTGCTCCAAATATTCCGGGGTGGGTTAATGTTCCTATAGCAAAAATTATGGAAGAAGAATTTTCTATTCCTACCCGCGTTGATAATGACGTAAGAACAGCTGCATTAGGCGAATTAAACTACGGAGCCGGAGTAGGATGCCAAAACCTTGTATGTATAACAGTCGGAACCGGTATAGGTTCAGGTTTGGTTATTAACGGAAAGCTTGTTCGCGGAGCTTCTAACGCAGCAGGAGAATTAGGCCATATTAAGCTTAATATGGAAGGCGGCCCGCTTTGCGGATGCGGAGACAGGGGATGTTTAGAAGCGTACGCATCAGGTCCATCAATTGTTGCAATGGCTGAGGATTATATAAGAGGCGGAAAGTCCACAAAATACAGAGAACTTGCCAATCCGGAAATTACTCCTTACATAGTTGCGGTAGCAGCTAAAGAGGGAGATCCCGTTGCAAAACAAATATTTAGAATAATGGGTGAATATATTGGAATCGGTTTAACAAGCGTTATAAACCTTCTAAACCCTGAAAAAGTTATTATAGGCGGCGGTGTTGCAGCTGCAGGCGATATTTTATTTGATCCTATCAAAGAAACTATTGCAAAACGCGCAATGACTATTCAGAAAGAAGCTGTTGAAATTGTACCGGCACAACTTGGAAATACCGCAGGTGTAATTGGTGCAAGTTTACTGATTAATTCGTAAAAGTATTATTTGAAATACAAAAAAGGCTCGTTTGATAAACGAGCCTTTTTAATATTAAGTTGTTTTTTAAAGTATTTCCATCACCGGATCAGATTGTTTCACTTCCGGAATTTCCTTTAAATCCGGCAGATCAACTTCTTTCGGAGCTGTTTTTAACTCTGTTGTTTTATCCGGAGCCACAGCTTTTTTCTGAGTATATTTTGCTATAACCGGATCAGGGTTGAGTTGCTGCTCCTTATAATCTTTCATAATCTGAGAAACAAATCTTTTTGTTTCGCTGTATGGCGGAATTGTACCGCCGTATTTTTTTACATTTCCCGGGCCGGCATTGTAAGCAGCAAGTGCGAGTTCTGTTGAACCGAACATCTTATACATCATCTTATAATAGGTTAATCCTGCTTTAATATTTTCGCTCAAATAATAAGGATTAAATCCCATTCTGTTCGCTGTTGACGGCAGCAACTGAAACACTCCGACTGCACCATGCGGACTCTTCAATTCATGCTTAAATCCGGATTCTTTTTTTGCAATGCTTAAAGCTAAAGCCGGGTCAACATCCATTTCAATGGAATGTTTTACAATGGTTTCCTTAATCACACTCTCAGGAGTTGTAGCTGCCTGGGCGTTTACGGTCAGGAATGATACCAATGCAATAGCAGTTAAGACTATCTTTCTTACCATAGAAATCCTCGTTTATTGTAAATTGGATTCTGTATACTATCTCGTAAATCCTCCCTACGGTTTCGCTATGTTCTCGTTTAGTTCCTATCGGGACATCCTTCCTAAATTTTTATCAGTCATGCCTTATAAAAACTTGTTAGGCGACTCTTCCCGTTATTCCCCGCACTCCGGCTTGGATAAATAACTATACAGAAATTGTATTATCCGCATTATAAAACAAACATTTTTATTTTTCAACATGTAAAGGCGAAATTCCACACCGGGCCTAGTTATATTAGTTAAACAAATGAAAATTTACGATTAATCAGACGTCTTGTATTTTCTTCAAAATCTATTTCTGAAACAAACAAATTTGTACATTTATCTATATTCATTATATTGAACAGAGCAAAAATGTCTGATGGAATATTAAAAATACTTATATTTTTTTCTTTGGAGATTTCGGTCAAAGCTTCACAAAAATCCGCAGTGCAGTCTTCTACATAAGAAAGATCTAAAGCAACCTGCCTTTCTTCATTATTTAGTTTTGAAAATAGGCGGTGGCAAACTCGTTTATCAAGCTTTACACTGAGCGGAGCAAATATACAAATTTTATTATTATACCTAACTTCCATATTATTATATTACTTTTATTGAGTACTTTTTTTAATTACCAAAAATTATGAAATCCCTCTACCTAAAGTCTGAGATTTGCAAATCTTTTTGTTGTATAATTTAGGTAAGATTTAAACGGGGTTAAAATAAACTTGCAGGAAAGGTTAAATATAAATGGCAAAGGGTAAAAAGATTAAAGTCGCGTTTCCGCACATGGGAACTATTTCTATAGCCTGGTCAGCCGGGTTAAGAAAAATAGGAGTAGAACCTTATGTTCCTCCATACACAAGTAAAAAGACATTATCATACGGAACAAAGAATTCGCCGGAAGCTATATGCCTTCCGTACAAACTTATTTTAGGCAACTTTATTGAAGCCATTGAAGGCGGGGCTGATTACGTAGCAATGATTACCTCTCCGGGAATATGCCGTCTGGGTGAATACGGAACAAACATTTATAATACCCTTAAGGATTTGGGGTATAACGCTAATTATATAGAATTATCTTTATATGACGGGATAAAGGGATTATATAAATTCTTAAAAGAAATTTCAGGTAAAAATGATCCAATTCTTATTCTTAGAGCAATAAATATCACTATGCGTAAAATCTTTGCAATAGATGATCTGGATAGAGCACTTTCTTATTACAGAGCAAGAGAAGTTAAATTTGGCGATGCAGAAAGAAATTACAAAAAAGCTTTAAGAATGATCGATAAAGCTGATTCCACAAGGGATTTACATAAAGCCTATGAACTTGCCTTGAAAGAGATTGAAAAAACAGAGATTGATCCGAACAGAGAAGTTTTAAATGTTGATATCACAGGAGAAATTTTCCTTGTTAATGACGAATTCTCTAATCAAAACATTGAGCGTGAACTTGGAAGAATGGGAGTCCAAACAAGAAGAAGTCTTACAGTCGGCAGCTTTTTAAAAGATGCTATTATTCCAAAAGCATTCAGAGGACCCGAAACCCATCTTCAACGAGCGGAAAGAATGGCGAAACCTTATCTTATGAGAGATATCGGCGGTGATGCTTTAGAGTGCGTTTCAGATGTAGTATTTGCTGACGAAAAAGGTAAAGACGGAATTATCCACATATCTCCGTTCACCTGCATGCCGGAAATTATGTCTCAAAATATTTTCCCGACAATGAGGGGGGACCACGAAATTCCTATTTTAACCCTTATTATGGATGAACAGACCGGTAAAGCTGGGTATATAACAAGACTTGAAGCATTTGTTGATTTAATGAGAAGAAAGAAACGTGCTAAAGCCGCAAAAAATAAAACAAGAGTATAAGCAAAAAAATAGCCGGAACCTTAAGGTTCCGGCTATTTTTTAAAACTTTACTTACGCAGCTGTTTTTCCGATTCTTTTGAGAACACAAGCAACAGCAGCTGCAACTTCATCATCATTCCCGGATTCTTTTTTCTTCACCGCAGCTTTTTCTGCCGGAACTTCTTCAGGGAAATATTTATTAATCACATTCTTTAATATTGCTGAGTTAGCATACATGACAAATACCATCAAAGTAAGAAATATAAATACTGTTCCCATACCAATAATCATCACAAAAATGCCATCTTTTATTAATGTAAGATCCATACAAGTTCTCCTTTTATATTAAAATCTTATTTCTCTTCATATTTTTATTTTACTATAAAAAGAATTTTTCAATCATAAAAATTTAGTTCATCTTAAAGCTTTGCTATTGCTGGATATCAGCCTCTTGAAAAAATTATTGTTAATAGTACAATTGATTTAGAGGGATTATATTAAGATAACTATCACAAATCAAAGATAAGTGTTAGTAAGAAAGGTTAAAAAAGCATAAACATTACACCGGCAGGTTTAATATAAACTAGGAAGAAAGGTTAAAAAAAGCATAAACACTACACTGGTAGATTTAATATAAACTAGGAAGAAAGGTTAAAAAAGCATAAACATTACACTGGTAGATTTAATATAAACTAGGAAGAAAGGTTAAAAAAGCATAAACATTACACTGGTAGATT
>CALVCR010000141.1 GCA_944326125.1 Candidatus Gastranaerophilales bacterium
TAACCTTTCGGTTCTTGTGTCGGATCTTTCAGAATAGTCAGGTAATACATACCCAATACCATATCCTGAGAAGGTGTAATAATCGGTTTACCGTTTGCCGGAGCAAGGATGTTGTTAGTTGCTAACATCAGCATTCTTGCTTCAGTTTGAGCCTCAATAGACAACGGTACGTGAACAGCCATTTGGTCACCGTCAAAGTCAGCGTTGAATGCTGTACATACTAACGGGTGTAACTGAATTGCACGGCCTTCTACGAGTTTCGGTTCAAATGCTTGAATACCTAATCTGTGAAGGGTCGGAGCACGGTTCAGGAGTACCGGATGACCGTCAATAATTTCTTCTAATATATCCCAAACTTTTGCATCAGAACGTTCAATCATTTTCTTAGCAGATTTAATGTTTTGGACATATCCTCTTTCAATAAGTTTATTAACAACAAACGGCTTGAATAATTCAATTGCCATTTCTTTAGGCAGACCGCACTGGTTAAGTTTTAGTGAAGGACCGACTACGATAACTGAACGACCGGAGTAGTCAACACGTTTACCTAACAAGTTTTGACGGAAACGGCCCTGTTTACCTTCAATAATATTAGATAAAGATTTCAGAGCTCTGTTGTTAGGACCAACAACAGTTCTTCCTCTTCTGCCGTTATCAATAAGAGCATCTACAGCTTCCTGAAGCATACGTTTTTCGTTTCTAACAATAATTTCAGGAGCGCCCATTTCCAGAAGTCTCTGTAAACGGTTATTTCTGTTGATAACTCTTCTGTATAAATCGTTTAAGTCAGAAGTTGCAAATCTTCCGCCGTCTAATTGAACCATCGGTCTCAAATCAGGCGGTGTTACAGGAAGCACATCCATAATCATCCAGGTAGGGTCTGTTTCTGAAGAGATTAATGAATCTAATAATCTTAATCTCTTAATTAACTTACCTTTTCTCTGAACTGATGTTACGTGTCCTGCAAGCTCAGATCTTATTTCTTCCGCTAATTCTTTAACATTAATTTCACCTAAAAGTTTCTTAATAGCTTCTGCACCGATACCGACTTCAAGCTTGGATTCTTCATTTTCCATCATGTAGTCTTCGTATTCTTCTTCGCTAAGAAGCTGTAACTTTTTGAATGGACTGTCAGCAGGATCAATTACAACATAATTGTTGAAATAGATAACCTGTTCCAGATCTTTTAATGTCATATCAAGGAGTAAGCCAAGATAAGAAGGAATACCCTTCAAGAACCAGATATGAGAAACAGGTGCAGCTAAAGCAATGTGACCCATTCTGTGGCGTCTTACTTTAGAATCTGTAACTTCAACACCGCATCTTTCGCAGATAATACCTTTATGTCTTACTCTTTTATATTTTCCGCAATAGCATTCCCAGTCCTTTGTAGGTCCGAAAATTCTTTCGCAGAATAAACCGTCTCTTTCCGGTTTTAAGGTTCTGTAGTTAATTGTTTCAGGTTTTGTAACCTCACCGTATGACCACTTCAAGATCCTTTCAGGGGAAGCGATACTGATACGTATATAATCAAAATAATCAATACTTGTAGACAATTTTAATTCTCCTTATATTTCACCTAGTGTTGTAGATGTTTCAAAGAAGTTAATATTTAACAACTCTGAGTCAATATCTGATAAAGTTCTTTTTGGAGCAGATTTTCTCAAATCGTCCATGTCGCTCATCAGATCAACTTCAACACCATTCTTCTTCGCAACTGTAATATCAAGTCCGATACTTTGCAATTCTCTTACAAGTACCTTGAATGATTCCGGAATACCAGGTCTAGGGATATTATCACCCTTAACGATAGCTTCATAAGCTCTGTTTCTTCCGTTAACATCGTCTGACTTGATAGTTAACATTTCTTGAAGTGTATAAGCCGCACCGTATGCTTCAAGTGCCCATACTTCCATTTCCCCGAATCTTTGTCCGCCGAACTGAGCTTTACCGCCTAATGGCTGTTGTGTAACAAGTGAGTACGGACCTGTTGAACGAGCGTGGATCTTATCGTCAACAAGGTGGACAAGTTTAAGGATATATGATAGACCTACCGCAATAGGTTCGTCAAACGGTTCACCGGTTCTACCGTCAATTAAGTAAACCTTACCGTCTTCTCTTACCCAATCACAGCCAGATTCTTTAATACCTCTTAAAAGTTCTGCCTTAGTAGCGATTTCAGACTGGTTGTCACCATATCTTTCATCGAATGAAGGAGCTTCATAGTGTTCTTTTGTAAGGTATGCAGCCAAACCTAACAAGCATTCGTAAGTTTGACCAACGTTCATACGGGAAGGAACACCAAGAGGGTTCAATACTATATCAACAGGAGTTCCGTCAGGAAGGAACGGCATATCTTCTTTAGGAAGAATTCTTGAAACAATACCCTTGTTACCGTGACGTCCTGAAAGTTTGTCCCCTACTGATACTTTACGTTTTTGAGCTATATAAACTCTGATTACAGTATTAGCTCCAGGAGGAAGTTCATCACCTTTTTCTCTGTCGAATACTTTAACATCAAGTACTCTGCCGCCTTCACCATGAGGCACTCTCAAAGAGTTATCTTTAACATCTCTTGCTTTTTCAGCGAAGATAGCTCTCAAAAGTTTTTCTTCAGGCGGATGTTCGGATTCACCTTTAGGTGTAACTTTACCTACCAATATATCGTCAGCATAAACTCTTGCACCGATACGAACAATACCTCTTTCATCCAAGTGTCTCAATGCTTCTTCTGAAACATTCGGAATTTCTCTGGTAATTTCTTCTGGTCCAAGTTTAGTCTGTCTTGCATCTATTTCTAATTTTTCAATGTGAACTGATGTGAAGATATCATCATGAACACATCTTTCAGATAACAGGATAGCATCTTCGAAGTTATATCCTTCCCAAGGCATATAAGCAACAAGGATATTTTTACCGATTGAAAGTTCACCGCAGCTGGTAGAAGCACCGTCTGCAATTACATCTCCTGCTTTAACCTTATCACCTTCATTAACAATAGGTTTTTGATTAATACATGTATCCTGGTTTGAACGAACATATTTCATTAATGTATGAAGATGCTGTTTACCGCTTAAATCTGTAATAACGATTTCTTCACCTGTTACACGGGAAACAACACCGTCAACCTTAGCACAAACTACCATACCTGAGTCTTTCGCTACTCTTCTTTCCATACCTGTACCGACAACCGGTCTTTCAGTAATAAGAAGAGGTACTGATTGACGTTGCATGTTTGAACCCATCAATGCACGGTTAGCATCATCGTGTTCAATAAACGGAATCATTGATGTTGCAACAGATATAATCTGAATAGGGCAAACACCAACATAGTCAACTTTTGAAGATTCACACATTGTGAACTCGGATCTGTAACGAACAGGGACCTGAGCAAACTTAAATGTACCGTCAGCATTTAACTGAACGTCAGCCGGAGCACAACGATAGTTTTCATCTTCATCAGCTGTCATATAAACAACTTCATCCGTAACTTTTCCGTCTTTTACAACAAAGAACGGAGATTCAATAAATCCATAATCATTAACTCTTGCGTGAGTAGCTAAAGAACCGATCAAACCTGCATTCGGACCTTCCGGAGTTTCAATAGGACAAATACGTCCGTAGTGAGAAGGGTGAATATCACGAACTGCAAATCCGGCTCTTTCTCTCTGTAAACCGCCAGGTCCTAAAGCTGAAATACGTCTTTTGTGAGTCAATTCAGCAAGAGGGTTAATCTGATCCATGAACTGTGACAATTGTGAACTTCCGAAGAATTCCTTCAATGAAGCTACAAGAGGTTTTGTATTTAATAAGTTCAAAGGAGTCAAAGTTTCAGAATCTTGAAGAGTCATTCTTTCTTTAACGATTCTTTCGATTCTTGAAAGCCCGACTCTGAACTGGTTTTGAAGAAGTTCACCAACTGAACGGATTCTTCTGTTTCCTAAGTGGTCTATATCATCCAATGAACCTTCGTCATAAGTTAAGTTAATTAAGTATTCAATTGAAGCTACAATATCCTGAACAGTTAAAGTTCTTGTGCTGTTAGGAATATTTAAGTTCAATTTTTTATTTAATTTATAACGACCTACACGACCGATATCGTATTTCTTATCATCAAAGAATCTTGATTCAAGAATCTGGCGTCCGCCTTGTGCAGATGCAGGATCACCCGGTCTTAATTTTTTGTATAAGTCAATTAACGCATCATCTGTTGTTTCTGTAGTATCTTTATCCAATGTTTTCTTTAAGAACTCAAAGTGAGTGAATAAAGATTCCATTTCTGAAACAGTAATGCCCATTGCTTTTAATAATGTAGTAGCAAGGATCTTTCTGTTTTTATCAATCTTAACATAAATTAAGTCGTTAGAATCTGTTTCAATCTTTAACCATGCCCCGCGGTTAGGAATCATAGTTGCGTTATAAAGTCTCTTACCTGTAGGAGAGATTTCACGTTTGAAGTAAACACCAGGTGAACGAACGATTTGAGAAACGATAACACGTTCCGCACCGTTTACAATGAAAGTACCTTTATCAGTCATTGTAGGAATATCACCAATGTATACTTCCTGTTCTTTAATTTCACCGCTGTCACGGTTAACAAGTCTTACCATAACACGAAGCTGTTTTGCATAAGTTGCATCATGAATACGGGCTTCTTCAACAGTGTATTTTGCATTATCAAATGTGTAGTTTGGTAAGAAATGAAGCTCTAATCTGCCTGTGTAATCTTTAACAGGGGAAAATGCAAGAAGCTCCTCTTTCAAACCTTCTTTTAAAAACCATTCAAATGATTTTTTTTGCACGTCAATTAAATCCGGTAAATCATCCAAGCGAGTATTAGGGATACCCATTGGAGTTACTCTTTTTGCATATTTTGTCGACATTAATTCACCTCATCTATTCTAATGATGTACGTACTATATAAAAATTAATTATTTATTCTACTTTATTTCGGACATAATTATCCCATGTACATGTTCTCATGTTCTACTATCGTACAACATCAAGATAGTGAGTCAAGTTGATAAGGGTATAACTTACAATTTTTCAAGTGGTATCTTTACAAAAATTTACAAATTTTAATAATTAAATCTCTCAAATACTTTATCTATATTATTAAGATAAACTTCAACATTAAAACATTCATCAAGTTCTGATTGGGTTAATATATTTTCACTCTCAAGTCCTTTTCTGAAATCACCGCCATTTAAAGCGTTGAGAGCATGTCTTTGAACAATTCTATAAGCATCTTCTCTAGTAAATCCTTTTTCTTCAACAAGTTTAAGAAGAACTTTCTGAGAATAAACGATTCCTCCGTATAATTGAGTATTTTTTAACATATTATCTTCATGAACAACAAGATTTTCCATTATACCTTTGAAACGGTGAAGCATAAAATCAATTAAAATTAAAGAATCAGGGAAAATAATTCTCTCTGCTGATGAGTGGGAAATATCTCGTTCGTGCCAGAGATTAATATTTTCAAAAGCCGTAATCATATTGGAACGTATAACACGCGCTAAACCGCATAAATTTTCGCACAATACAGGGTTCTTTTTATGAGGCATAGCAGAAGAACCCTTTTGATTTACACTAAAACCTTCTTCAACTTCTCTTACTTCAGTCCTGGAAAGATGGCGGATTTCCGTAGCATATTTTTCAATTAAAGATGCAATAACGGCAAGCTCAGCAAAGAATTTAGCGTGCCTGTCTCTGGAAATAATCTGGGTGGAAATTCTTGCAGATTTTAATCCTAACTCTTTGCAAGCTGTTTCTTCTATTTCAACCGGCAAATTGCTATAAGTACCGACAGGTCCGGAAATTTGCCCCACCATAATTTCTTCAAGAGCAAACTCAAAACTTTTTTTAGCTCTTTCCAGCTCATCAAGCCAGTTTAAGAGTTTAAAACCAAAAGTAGTTACTTCTGCATGAACTCCATGTGAGCGGCCAATACAAATAGTATTTTTATATTTGAAAGCCATCTGCTTTAATTCAGCTATTAAGTCATTCAAGTCATTTAGAATTATTTGGGAACTGTCTTTAATTTGCAATGCAAACGCAGTATCAATAACATCAGAACTGGTTAGTCCCATATGAATATATTTTGCATTTTCAGGGCCGACAGATTCATTTACTGCTGTTAAAAAAGCAATGACATCGTGCTTAACTTCACGCTCTATTTCATCAATTCTTTCTACTGAAAAAGATGCTTTTTTCTTTATCTCCTCCAGAGCATCTAACGGGATTATTCCAAGAGTTCTGTATGCTTCACACACAGCAAGCTCAACTTTTAAGTAATAATCAAACTTAACCCCTAATTCCCAGATTCGCTTAATTTCTTTTCTTGAATATCTCTCAATCATAAAATGCATTATACAATAAAATAAATGTTAAATTATGTAACAATTTCTATAATTTATTAAAGTTTTCAGCTAAAAGTGCCGATATAAATATCAAAACATAAGCATTCGGAGGGATTATGGCAATCGAAAGTTTTGATCTATCAAGAGCATTAAATTCACAAAGCTATGCATATAAATGCTGGCAAAACTTCTATTACGGAAACAATACTATGGGTATTGATTCAAAATCCATGGGAGAAATTAAGCAAACCTGGAATAGTGAAATCGCTAACTGGCAGGCTAATGTACTAAATGACGAAAATGCCTATGAAATTCCGGATGATGACTTTAGTAATGCTTATAAAAACGGTCAGAATTCAGCTAAAAACACAACAGGCTACGATGGTAAAACCGGAGGTACAATCGCAAGAGGTGTCGGTGATGCTACATTAGCTGCAGCTGGAGCAGTAGGTGCTCAAGTAACAAAATCCGTTGTAACAAAAGCGACAACTCAAGCTGTAGCAAATAAAGTTGCAGCAGAGACAATGAATCAAACCCTTCAAAAAGGAGGTTTAGCAGGAGGAGTGAAGGTCGCAGAAAACGGGTTAACAAAAGCCGCAGGCAAAGCTACAGAAAATGCTGCAAAAAAAGGAACTGAACTAACAACACAAGAGGCAGGAAAAGCAGTAGGAAAATCTGCTGGAAGTATTGTCGGCTGTGTTATGGGGCTTGCTACTGCAACTGCATATATAGCTAAAAAGCCTAATAAAACAGAAAAAGAAGCTTGCGATGCCTTGCAGGATACAATGGCTGAGTCTCAAGCTGCTACTATGTCCGCTCAAGAAGAAATGACTTCTATGGGTGAAGAATTAATGGCTCTCTCTGATGAAGCTGCTCAATACAACGAAGAGGCCAACGATCAAATTGAAGAACAAAAAACAGAATATGACATGTATATGCAAACATATACAGCTTTAAAAGAAAAAGCTGAATCGGGAGAACCTCTTACTGAAGAAGAAAAATCATTATATACTGAAATTGTTGGCCTTTTAACAGAAAGCGGCGAACTTGTAGCTGAGACTCAAGAAGATGCAAGTGATACCGTAACAGGTATCTATGATGATATGGGCACCTATCAGGAAGGCTATGACTATGCAGCTGAAACTGTAGCTGAAATACAAGGTGTTACTGATTATGCCGAAAGTTTCGATACAACAACAAGAACTATGTGTTACGTTGAAGGGGCTTCTCAAACTTTAAACGCAGCTTCCAGTGCAAAATCAGCTTATGAGGCATTTGCTCTTGCCGCATCAGGATCATGGGCATTTGGAGCTACAGCCTGGGCATATGCATTTGGCGTAATGGGAGCAGCTGGAGCTGCTATGTCAGGTGTGGGTGCCGCTGAACAATTCAAATGGGCAGGTGAGGTCGGAACAGAAATTGAGGCCAGAAAAGTTACCCAAGATTTAAATACTTCAACAAATGACATGTATTCTACAGAAGTCGATAATTATGACGTTATGATGACAGGAGTTGAAGAGCTTGAACTCGAAATTCCTGACGAGATTGCCCCTCCGGAAGATACTGAACTTCCAGATACAGTCTCAACAGGTGAAGAAGAGCCTGTTGTGTCAAGCGGCTTAGGGCTCGGGGTAACAACAGAAGAAACAGATAAAAAGAAAGAAGAAAAACCGGATACTAATAGCGGATTAAATTAAAAAATATGTAGTATTAATTACCTATGAAAGCATCAGTAAAAGACTGGTGCTTTTGTTAGTTAAACACCTATTAAAGAAGAATTCGGCTGATTTACGATATTCCTTACATAATTGTAATATTCATTATTCATGCCGTATTTTTCGATCTTACGTAATAACTCATCTCTGGATATAAAACCTTGATTATACGCAATTTCTTCCAAGCAAGCTATTTTTACACCCTTATTCAATTCCATTGTTTGAACAAATACGCTTGCTTGCAGCATTGAATCATGGGTTCCGGTGTCAAGCCAAGCAAAACCTCTCCCCAATATTTCTACATTTAACTCTCCTCTTTCAAGGTAAAGTCTGTTTAAATCGGTAATCTCTAATTCTCCTCTTTGAGAAGGTGTTAGTCTCTTAGCGAGTTCACAAACTTTATTATCATAGAAATAGAGGCCGGTTACTGCGTAATTTGATTTAGGATGGATAGGTTTTTCTTCAAGAGAAATAGCTTTTTTATTAGAATCAAATTCTACAACACCAAATCTTTCCGGATCTTTAACCGTATAACCAAATACCGTTGCACCGGTATTTCTTCTAATTGCATCCTTCATAAGAGTAGAAAAACCATGCCCGTGGAATACATTATCCCCCAGAATTAATGCAGAATCATCGCCGCCAATAAAATCCTCAGCAATTAAAAATGCATCCGCAATACCTCTTTGTACGTATTGAATTTTATATTTCAAATTTATACCAAATTGAGAACCATCACCCAGCAGTTTTATAAAGTTATCATAATCAAGCTCATTTGTAATAATCAAAATATCCCGAATACCTGCCAGCATTAAAGTTGAAAGCGGATAATAAATCATCGGCTTATCATAAATAGGAAGCAGTATTTTGGAAATAGGTTGTGAAGCCGGATATAAACGAGTTCCTGCTCCTGCTGCCAGTATAATCCCTTTCATACTTATTGACCTCCTTAATTTATGATTTGTTTTAGTGATTTTTCAGAGCAAACATAGTCTAAAAGGCAATTTACACTTATATTTACATAAGAATTATTCTTTTTATTTGCAACAACTACAAAAGGAACATATTGAGAACGGAACTTTTTCATCAATCCAAATCCGTATGGTGTTGCAGCATTAACCTTTATAAAAGAACATTCATTGCCGTAATTTTTGATAAGTTTTTGATAAATAGGGTTAAATTCATTACAATATTTACATTCCGGTGTATAAAGATATAAGAATACGTTATTATTAGATTTAAGAGCATCTTCAAATGCCCCGGCAAAAACCGGAAGTGAAATACAAAATAAAGTTATTATTGCCAAAAATCTTTTTATCATGCCCACAATAATACCACTTTCGATTAAGGAAAGTCAATTATCCCGCTTTATTGCAATCAGGGTGTTGACTTTTTTATTTCTATCGTTAAACCTTTAGTATGACTAAAGATTACTACAAAATTCTTGGTATAACGGAGTTTGAAACACAAGAAGCCATAAAGAATGCCTATAGAAAGCTGGCAAGAAAATGGCACCCTGATATTGCCGGAAATTCCGCCGAAGCCGTATTAAAATTTAAAGAAATTAACGAAGCATATGAGATTTTGTCTAATAAAATAAAAAAAGAAGAATACGACAGAGCCAGAAGATTTTATTCATATGCAACTTCTAACGAAAATAAATTTAAATCAGAAGAAAAAAAACACGAAGAAAAAAAAGGCTTCTCTTTTAACTCCTTTAACTGGAAAAAAACTTATGAAAAACCTGCCCCAAAACGAGGGGAAGACATCTATTCCGACATAGAGCTTTCTGTTTTTGAAGCTGTTTCAGGCACAACCAAAACTGTTAACATGCTGCAAACTCAGGTTTGTCCTAAATGCGGAGGACGAAGATTTATCAATGGCAGTATATGTAAAGATTGCAGAGGAAAAGGTGAATTTACAAATTACAAAAAATTCACCGTAAAAATCCCCGCAGGGATTAAAGACAAGTCAAAAATAAGACTTGCCGGAGAAGGCGGCAGCGGGATAAATGGAGGTGTAAACGGCGACTTATATATAACAATCCATATTAAAGAGCCAAAAACTTACAAAACAGAAGGTTTAAACATACTTAAAACAATCCCAATTACCCCTTATGAAGCTGTCTTAGGAGCAAATATAAAAGTCAGCACTATTAAAGGCAATGTTTCAGTAAAAATTAGCCCTAATACACAAAACGGACAAAAAATCCGGCTTGCGGGCTGCGGTATTGTACAAAATAATAAAGTTGGTGATATGATTGTTACTGTAGAAATTAAGATTCCTCAGGAGCTTTCTAAAGAAGAAATCGATCTTTATAAAAAGCTCTCCGAAATATCTACGGTAAATATCAGAGACAATCTTTATGAAAACTAAGATTAAAGAAATTTTTACTTCAATACAGGGAGAAGGCCCATATATAGGATACAAACAAGTATTTGTACGTTTCTGCGGCTGTAACTTAAACTGCAATTATTGCGACACGGAGTTTGCTTCTGATAATGCGAAAGAATATTCAGCAGAAGATTTAGCAAAAATAATTAATTTAAACAATGATTGCCATTCCGTATCATTAACTGGCGGAGAACCTCTTTTACATATAGAATTCTTAAAAGAATTATTACCGCTTGTAAAAATACCGGTTTATCTGGAAACAAACGCGACTCTCTACAGTAATTTAAAAGAAATTATTGATTATATCGACTTTATTGCAGCAGATATTAAACTTCCAAGCTGTACAGGGGTAAACGGATTATGGGAAAAACATAATAATTTCTTTGAAATTTCTCAGGGAAAAAATATTTTTGCCAAAATTGTATTTGATTCACATATTACTGATGAAGAAATCAACTCTGCATGCCGGCTTGGATGCAAATATGGCATAGGACTCGTTCTGCAGCCTAAAATGAACGGAGTGAATTCGGAGGTAAATAAAGAGTTTATGGAACAGACTTTAAACACGTTCTTATCTCAATATAAAAATGTAAGATTAATCCCTCAGGTACATAAGTTTTTAAATGTCAGATAACCACCGCAAATTTTTTTATTAGGGGTTTTAATTTTTTATGCGGAGGTAAATTATGAATATTAATAATATAGGCTCAACAAATTTTAAAGGTGGTTTTAGATTCCCAAACATGCCGGCTGAAGCCAAAGAAAAATTACCAGAAGTTGTAAAGAAAAGACGACAAATCTTTGATAATTTTGAAAAAAGCGGAGACGTATTTTATACCGTCAGAGATGAGTCTGACGGGAAATTAATAAAATTTATCCAAAACCACAACCTTACATTTGAGTATTATCCGCAAATATCTACAAAGTCCGGACTTGATACTGAAGAACCTCAAAAGTTAAGTAAATTACTAAAAGATACAAGACCAACCCCTATTACAACACTTACCCAGTTAAAAAAAGCTATAAGCGGACGAAAAAATGATGGTAAAACATTACTTGCCTCTGATAAAGATATTGAAAAAATTTTTGAAACCCTAGAACTGGAACTTGATAAAGTTAAGACAACAGTTTCTCCTAACGGTTGTAAAATAGTAAAAGACCTTGAAACCGGAGAAAAAATATGGATATCTCCGGCAAGTAAAAATAATATTCATTACGTTTTAATTGAACCAAAATCTCTGGAACAGAATGTTGAACGATATGCTATTTCTAAAGACGGTCAAATACTTGCTGAATACAAGTCAATAAATGGAATTAAACAATTTAAAGAAAATTTTAACTCCACTCTAATAAAAAAAGAAAAATAACCACTACAAAGGAAATGAAGTTAGGAAAGTAAACCAACAAAAAAGGCTGACCTGTCGTTCGTTTTAACGAATAATAACTAATGTCTGCCGTCCTAATATTCTTTTCTTTTTGGTTACTTTTTTTAGTAAAGAAAAAGTAACTGGGCGATACGTGACTCGAACACGTGACCCTCACAACGTCAATGTGATGCGCTACCAACTGCGCTAATCGCCCATTGGTCATATGATAACACAAATGTTTAATTAATCAAACCTAACAGACTCTCCTTCTGTCAAAATTTCCTGAATTTCATCAAGCATAGCAAAAAACGCTTTTTCTTTTCCTTCAAAATATTGAGTCATTTTTGCAAATTTATCCTTCGAGATATCCTTGATCTTACAATAAATATCGTTTCCTCTTTCGGTAAGAATAGTTTTTCGTATCTTTCTGCCGTTTTTTAATTCATCAATTCTCAGTATTAACCCATTCTTTTCCAATGAATTTAAAATTTGAGTAATGTGAGATCTTCCCTTATATAAAATTCTTGCTAACTCAATTTGAGAAATTTCCGGAGAACGAACAATCGTATCCATAACGGCATACTCTCCCTGCGTTATACCCAAATGTGAGCAATGTTTTTTAAAAAACAATACATAGTACCTTGCGCAAGCCTTAGCTGTACATTCCAATCTGTATAGCGGACTATCTACGTAAAAATAATCTTTCTCTTCCATATCACCTTATTTAAAATTAAATTATTAAAGACGGCCAATATTCATCAGCCGTCTTTATATTTTAACATAGAACTATAAAGAATTTCTATAAATTTCTTCTACAGCAGCTCTAGTAGCCTCTGTTGGAGCAATTGCAAGCAATCCGTCTAATGAAGGAGTCGTAAATGTAAGATTTACAAGATTAGGAATATCTGATTCACTAAAGCCTTCATCTTTTAGTTTAGATGGAACACCTACGGATTTTAGCCATTCGTAAACACCTTCCGCAGCTTTATCAGCAGAACTTGCGTCTTTAACAATCGGCTCAAGAATATATCTCAACGTTTCAGCTTTTGCCGGATATATATTTTTAACTACTGCGGGTAAAAGCATTGCTAATCCCAAGCCGTGAGACAAATCAGGCTTAACCGCGCTCAATGGGTGTTCAAGAGCATGCGTATAATGTAATAAACCATTATCAAAGCAAACGCCCCCAAGCATTGCTGCATATGCTAAGTAATATCTTGCTTCTAAATCTTCCGGATTTTCAATTGCTTTTGGAAGATAATGCCCCACTAAAGTTATAACTTCTCTGGCAAGAGTAACCGCATATGGAGAAGCTACCTTTGAAGTACATGCTTCAACTACATGGTTAACTGCGTCAATTGAAACATATCGGGTTTGTTTAGGGGACAATTTTACCATCAAAGCCGGGTCATCAACTGCATACATAGGATAGATGCAATCATATGCAATAGCAGGTTTATACTCTTTTTCAGGAATTGTTACAACCGCAAATCTATTAGTTTCAGTACCTGTTCCATGTGTAAGGTTAATAGCTACAACAGGTACTGCTTCTTCCGGAGTAAATTTAAATTCATATAAATCATTGGCATTCTTATCCGGATATTTTAATAAAATAGCTACTGACTTACCGGCATCAGTAGGAGAACCGCCGCCAATTGCAACAACAGCTTTAGCGCCAAAATCTTTTGCTATTTTAGCAGCTTCATTTACAGCTATAGATGTTGGATTTGGGGTAACCTGATCATAATTTACATAGGCAATACCATTATCAATAAGAGCTTTTTCTACAACATCCCAAGCTCCCGTTGCTTTATAAGCATTTCTTCCGCTCATAACTATAACTTTATCAATACCTTTTGCTTTTAAATCAGAAGCAATATCAGACATCTTATTTATAGCACCGCAGCCAAAATAAACCGAAGTTCTGGTTCTGATTTCTCTAACTTCATGGATATTAATATCTTTTTCCCACATAAGAAGCTCCTTTCTTTAAACACTACACAGTAATTATATCCCAGAAAAAAACTTAATGTAAAGTTTTATTAAGATACGTTAAGAAATAACCTAAAAAACCCCCACAAATGTAAAGTTTGGATAAAAAGCTTGCAAAAAACAAAACAATGTGTATAATGGGGGTATAATATGTGGAAAGGTCAGTAATGACACACATAAGAGAGTAGTAGTGTATAGGAGATTTATCATGAACAAAGAAGAATTAGTAAAAGAGATTTCAAAAAAGACTAAATTGTCTCAAAAAGTTTCATCTGATGTTTTATCAGCTACTTTAGAAATCATCCAAAAAACAGTTGCTAAAGGTAAAAAAGTTACTTTAGTAGGTTTTGGTACTTGGGAAGCTCGCAAAAGAGCTGCTAGAACTGGCAGAAACCCTCAAACTGGTAAAGAATTGAAGATTGCTGCAAAAACAGTTCCTGCATTCTCAGCTGGTAAAAACTTCAAAGAACTTGTAAAATAGTTTTTATAGTTTTTAAAAAGGATCGGATTTTTCTTCGAAAAATCCGATCCTTTGTTTATGAATTAACTGATACATTCAAAGTATGAGAAAGAGGTATCCCGCCATAAACAGGAGGTTTGTTTACGACTTCTCCACCTACATACATAACAGTGGAGCCGCCTCCATCGAGATTCATAGCATTAATGCATCCAAATTCTTTCATCAAAGAAGCAAGTTCCATAAGTGTTAACCCGATTGAAGCACCTTCTCTACCATCAGCAGTAAGTAGAACGACATTATTATCTTGGGTATATCCTATTGCAGTCCTTGGATTTCTTCCCCCAATTGACCCGAGCTTTTGAGCAGTCATATCAACAAATATCTCGCCATCTTTAACTAAGTAAGGTCCTCCGCTTATAATATGATTAACATCTCTCCATTCCGGGTTAATTTTTATTTTTAACTTAAACCTTTTTGCCTTTGCAATTGTATTAAGCTCTTTTTCCGGGCCTACAATCACAAAACCATCCTCTGGTATCTTACACCGGCCATAAGAAGCTTGTAATAGTTTTCCTTTTTGTATAACTAGCTGTTTACCATATTTCGGAGTAGGCGGAGAATATTCGCCCCAATCCGGCGTATAAACGATTGTATGCACTGACAGCATTCTAGGTTGATTGACATTAGCAACTTTTAACCCTCCTATATTAG
>CALVCR010000142.1 GCA_944326125.1 Candidatus Gastranaerophilales bacterium
CAATATAGATAAAATAGTGTTTTAAAGTTCCTGCAAAATAAGTAGCTGCAGCACCTCCTGCTATTGCGACCGAAGTAAGTATTGCAACTGTTTTTTTCTGAGAAAAGCCCGCTTTTAAAAGTTTGTGGTGTATGTGCTCAGCATCTGCCACAAAAGGTGATTTCCCTTTAGAAATTCTTCTCAGACTTGAATAAGTGATATCCATAATAGGAACAGCAAGAACCAAAAATGGCAGTAATATTGCCAGAGTTGCCCCTTTCATTACTCCGGCAATAGAAAGCGTTGCGAGCAAAAATCCTGAAAATAACGCTCCTGAATCTCCCATAAAGATTTTTGCCGGATTAAAATTAAAGGTTAAAAACGCAAGCATAGAGCCTGCAAGGATAAATCCGATAAGTGCTGTAATAGGCTGTGCCGGAGTAGTTGAAACCGCTATTAACGCCAGAGTTATAGAGTTAACCGTAATAACAGAACCGGCCAGTCCGTCTACTCCGTCTATGAAATTTACCGCATTTGATATTCCGACTATCCATAGGAGTGTTATCGGATAAGAAAGCAGCCCTAAATCAATTGCCCCTCCAAACGGATTGAAAATTGTATCTATTTTTATCCCGAGAAGATAGACTATTGTTGCAATAGAAAGCTGGATAAGTAATTTAAATTTGGCATCCAGATTGTATACATCATCAACAAGTCCTAACAGAAACATTAATGAACCGCCCAATAGAATTCCGGACAGCAAACTTCCGTATGGATAATAACTTAATATAACGAGGAATAAAAAGGTGAGCATTGTGCTTGACCATATTGCAATTCCTCCAAGCCTTGATATTGGAGCTTTGTGGATTTTTCTTTCATTCGGAAGGTCTACCAATCCTTCTTTTTGTGAAAAATCAATGACAAAAGGCACTATAAACACCCCTAAAAGATAAGAGATGAATGCTCCTAATATGTGTGCCTGTGTTAACTTTATAATAATTGTTTTATCCTCCTGGTTTTATTTTTTATAATTATTTTGTCATGCTGAACTTTTTACATCATGCGGAACAGCCTGATGCTTGTCCCCCAAACTATATTTACCCCTTTCAGCATCTTATCTATTTTGCGTGATACTTGCTTTTTGGTAAGATCCCGAAATAAGTTCGGGATGACATTTTAGGTTATTGCCCCTTTCCTTTTACCCTCCGTACAGCGGGTGTTTTTCACAAAGTTTTAAAGAATCTGCCCGCAAAGTTTCTAAAATTGCTTCGTTATCAGAATTTTTGATAGCTTCTGAGATAATTCTTGCAACTTCTTTCATGTCTTCTTCTTTGAAACCTCTTGTGGTAACAGCTGCTGCACCGAGTCTTATACCGCTTGTAACAAACGGACTTTGAGGATCGTTTGGAACAGTGTTTTTGTTAGCTGTAATACCGACTCTTTCAAGTACGTTTGCCATATCTTTTCCGGTTTTGCCGGTTTTTCTTAAATCAAGTGTCATAAGATGATTTTCTGTCATTCCGCCTACAACATCCATTCCGTTATCTAAAAGTCCCTGATTCATGGCTTTTGCATTTTTAACAATTTGTGCGGCATATTCTTTAAACTCATCAGATAAAGCTTCTTTCAAAGCAACGGCTTTTCCGGCGATAATATGTTCCAATGGCCCGCCTTGAGTTCCAGGGAAGACTGCTTTATCAATCATTTGTGCATATTCTTCATCGCACATAATAATGCCGCCTCTAGGACCTCTAAGGGTTTTATGTGTTGTTGTGGTTACAAATTGTGCGTATCCTGCCGGAGAAGGGTGTACTCCGCCGGCAACAAGTCCCGCAATGTGTGCGATATCAGCTAATAAATAAGCGCCGACTTCGTCTGCTATTTCGCGGAATTTTTTGAAATCAATTATTTTTGAATAGTTGCTTGCACCGCAAATAATTAATTTCGGCCTATGTTCCAGAGCCATTTTGCGGACATCATCATAATCAATTCTTCCTTCGGCATCTATTCCGTAGCTTTTTACATCAAAATACATACCTGAAAAGTTTACAGGTGAACCATGGCTTAAGTGTCCGCCGTTTGAAAGATCCATACCCAGAACTTTGTCTCCCGGTTTTAAGAGTGCCATAAAGACTGCCATATTGGCTTGTGCGCCTGAATGGGGCTGAACGTTTGCATGTGCCATATTAAAGAGTTTACACGCTCTTTTTTGAGCCAGTTCTTCTATTTTATCAACTTGTTCGCAGCCGTTGTAGTAACGTTTGTGCGGTTTACCTTCAGCGTACTTATTAGTTAACACTGTTCCGCAAGCTTGCATAACAGCTTCTGATGTAAAGTTTTCGCTTGCTATAAGTTCTATTGTAGTCTGCTGGCGTTTTAACTCTTCTTCAATATATTCAGCAACTTCTATATCTTCTTCTCTTATTTTATCTAAATTCATATTTACTCCTCCCCATTTTAAAAATTCTAGCTGACCAGACCGCCGAATGCCATAACATCTTCATAAGCAGCTCCTGCTTCAAGCATTTCTTCTGCAGTGAAACCAAATAACGTTATTGTATCAATAACTTCGTTTTTATTATCCATGTTTTTGATGACAGAATCAAGGGCTGATTCGCGTGTCATGTATTGAAATTTGTCATTAACTAAGTGTTTCAGGCTTCTTTTTTTTGCTTTTCCCATGTTTTTTCCTTTTATTTTTGCATAGCAAGCAGTGCTGCACCAATCATACCTGAATAGTTTCCTGCTGTTGCAAGTCTTATTGAAGTCGGAGGAACCACAATATCAGAATTTACCTCCTCTTCAATTTTTTTAATATCTACAAATTGAGCCATTGAACCGGAAAGAACAACACAATCCGGGTCAAATAAATTTACCAGCCCTTTGATTCCGACTGTAATATCATTTTGCCAGCGGTTAAATATTTCTGTCATTGTTTTATCCCCGCCTTTGAGTCCGTCGATTACGTCGTAAGTGGTTACATCTTTGTCATTAAGTGCTTCTTCGGCATCGAGTTTGAGAGCTGTACCGGAGGCGTAGATTTCAAAGCAGTCGTAACTTCCGCAGGTACATTTTCTGCGTTTATCCGGATACATTTTAAAGTGCATTTCGCCTGCGGCTCCGGATTTGCCTTTCAGAAGTTTGTTATTGATAATAATTCCTCCGCCAACACCTGTTCCGAGTGTAAGCATAACTGAAACATTTGTACCTCTGGAAGCTCCTATTTTATATTCTGCCCAGGCTGCAGCATTTGCATCATTTTCAAGAAAAACTTTTTTGCCGCTTAGCTTTTGGAAATCTATTGTAAAATAGCCTTTGACAAGGTTTCCCGTTGAACCGATTACCGCGGTATTTTCATTATTAACCGCGCCTGCTGTTGCGATAGCAATACAATCAACGTTATCTTCATATTTTGAGATTTGTTTTTTTAGAACGTCTTTAATTCCGTCAAGGTTTTTAGGGGTAGAAAATTTATCTATTTCAGAGATAATTTCTCCGTCCTCATTAATTATTGTGCTGTATATTTTTGTTCCGCCTATATCAAAGGCCAAGGCTTTTTTCATATTATTTTACTTCCCCTCACAGAATCTTTTTGTAATAAGCTGCGGTCTTGTAATGGCTGAACCTATTACAACACAGTGTGCACCCAGTTTGAACGCTTTTTTTACTTCCTCAGGTTCCCAAATTCTTCCTTCAAGAATAACCGGTTTAGATACGGATTTTACAAGATTTTCAAGGAGTTCAAAATCCGGGCCGGCGGTCGGCTCTCCTGATTCATCCGTATATCCGGCAAGAGTAGTTGAAATTATATCAGCCCCGAGTTTTGCTGCATTTATTCCCTCTTCTAATGTAGAGATATCTGCCATAGCGAGCCTGTTTGCTTTATGGATTTCTGATATCATCTCATCAAGAGAATTTTTCCTGTCTCTTAATGTTGCATCAAAAGCTATAATATCAGCTCCGGCTTCTATTAAGTCTTTGACTTCTTTAAGAGTCGGAGTTATATAAACTATACTTTTCCAGTTTTCAGGAAGTTTCTCCGGTTTTGTAAGTCCTATAACAGGTACGGAAAAATGCTTTTTGGCGTTTCTTACGTCTCTGGCTCCGGCAACACGAAGGGCTCCGGCGCCCCCGTTTACGACAGACTGCATCATTGCAAGCATACAATCTTCTTGATAAAGCGGCTCATCAGGCGCAGCCTGCGATGATACAACAATTTCTCCTCTTAGTTTTTCTAAAACATCCATATCCATGATTCAAATTTTAACATGAAAAAGAACATTTAAGCATGAATAATTAACCTTTGTAAACATTGGTATTGTCTAAGCCGAGAAAGGTATTATAATGTAACTATGAATAAGAAACAGATAGTTTTAACAGTTGTAATAATTATACTTGCAGCTCTTGCTGGGGCTTATTTTTTATCTGAAAAAATCCCCCAGCAGCCTGCGGATAATACCCAAGTAACCGAACCAAAAAACGAAACTCCTTTTTCTGCCCCAAAGCAGGTTGTAAAGCAGTCGGAACCGGAGCCCGTAAAAATTATTCAGCCTGTTAAAAAATCGTATGATTTGTATTCAGCAACGCCGTATGATTTGCCGCTTTATTCTATTATGGAAATTTCTGAGCTTTCTGATAACTTAAAGAAGGTTGTGGATACAATTCTTGAAAATGCTCAAGGCTTTTATCTTTTAAAAACAAATGAAGGGAAAATCCTGATTATTCTTCAAAACCCAATAAACAGCGGTAATACGTACAGCAGGCATGATTTGGAATTTGTTGAAATCTATCCTGACGGAAGCAAACATTTTTCCTTTGCCGGATATAACGGTGAAGAAGGTGAGATTGACAATGCCGTCGCAGATGAAAAGTCTAAAAATAAAACCGATGAATGGAAATTTGATAAATCTTCTGAACCGTTCAGACCTGTAAAACATATCAAGTATGATGAAGAGGGAAATGAAGAATTTACAGAAATCTGGAATTATTCATCAGATGAAAATATCAAGTATGAAATGAAAGACGGTAACGGAAATGTTCTTTCAATTCTTAAAGAAACTCTTGAAGGGGATACAAATTATCGAAAAGAACATATTTTCTATGACAGCGACGGTAAGGTGAAAATGAGTGTTACCGTTAACTTCGACGGCGCTGATATAACCAGATTTACTTACTATACTCCGGAAGACAGCATAAGTATTATGAGTGAATATACTGAAGGTGTAAAAACAAAAGAAAGTATTTATAACAAGGACTATGAGCTTGTAAATATCCTTAAGGCAGAATATGAAAACGGGGAGAGAACTTCAATTACCCTTCTTGATAAAACAGAGGCGGTGCTGAAGAAGATTGAACGCTGATTTTTTTCGGACGGGTAAAGTATTCTGTTATTTTTGCGGCTGCAAAAACAGCAAGCCCTGTTACAACTGCATTTCCCATATATGTTAGTAATGCTTTTGAGTAGAATTTTTTTAGATTTTTGATTAATGACTTATCAAGCCCGCTCTTTTTGGCAAGTTTTATTCCTCTATGGCTTGCAAGAGCTTCTTCCGCAACAGTCGGAAGCATTGATATAAATGCAATTTTACCGCAGTTATCCCTTATATGGTCTTCTATATCTTTAGGTGCATTTTTCGGTTTTGGAGTTGAAAATAGTGCAACTGTTGCCATAAGACCGGCTATAGTGTATCCCGGATATCTGCATTTTTGCAAAAGGTTACTAAGTTTCCCCTTAAGATTATTCATTGCATGTCCGAGCTCATGAAATCCGGAAATACACGCTTTATCAGTATTTAGTTTTACAATCTTTTGCGTTGGAACATAGCAGGCATTTATTCCTTCTTTAATATCTTTGTCGATTATTTGTTTGGAGTCCTTGACAAGCTGGTCAAGGCCGGTAAATTGTGTATCAATAATTCTTACACCTTTTTCTTTAAGGCCGGAAATATTGAGTGATTTAAAGAGAGCTTCTCTATACAAATCATTGTTTATATGCTCTTTTTTCATTTGTTTTATAAACGGTTTGGAAAACAAAGGCATGGTACCCATAATAGCAGACGAAGCTGCAGATGCCAGAAGAAATCCGGTCCAGGAATCTCCTTGCCCTCTGGGTATATAAATATTCCCATCATAACTGTACATATTATTAGAAATAGTCACTACTACACTTGCCTTAAATAGAATTCTACTATTATATAAAAACATTGTTTTAACAATAATTGCCACTTTGTAACATAAAGTTAAGTACTTCATGGTAAAATTTATTTAAGAAGGATAGTTATGAATTGTTTTTTTAGAGACCAGTACGAAGCATTATATAAAGCGACTAAGCCATACCAGTATGTAGGCGGAGAATATTTATCTTATAACAAAGATTTCGACTCTGCTTCTGTCAGATTTGCATTTGTTTTTCCTGACAAGTATGAAATCGGGATAAGCAACCTCGGAGTTAGAATAATATATGACAGGGTTAATTCGCAGCCGGATATGATGGCAGACAGAGCTTATGCTCCGGAACTTGATTTTAAACCTGAATCCTTATATGGTGTAGAATCAAAACGCCCCCTAAAAGACTTTGACGGAATAGGTTTTTCTCTCCAGTATGAGCTTTCTTATCCTACTGTTTTAAAAATGCTTGAAATGTCCGGTATTCCGGTAAGAAATGAGGACAGAACAGATGAACATCCGATAATTCTTGCGGGCGGCCCTTGTACGTTTAACCCGCTTCCGATGATGGATTTTATAGATGTGTTCTGTATCGGAGACGGCGAAGAAATGATGGTTGAAGTGTGCGAATCATTAAAACGCACCAAAGGGCTTTCCAGAAAAGAAAAGATTGCAGATTTATGCAAGATAAAAGGCTGCTGGGCAGGGGTAAATATAGGGGTAAATGTAGAGGTAAATATAAGTGCTGCTCACTCTGGCTCTCTTTCGCAGGGTGAGAGGAAAATCTCTAAATTTCCGTCTGTTGAAAAACGGATATCTCCTATTATCACCGAGTACACACCGACAGCTTATCCGATACCGTTTTCAAGTTCGGTTCACGACCGAGCTATTGTAGAAATACGGCGCGGATGCGGAAGAATGTGCCGTTTCTGCCAGCCCGGTCATGTAACATTGCCTGTAAGAGAAAGAGAAGCGGAAGATATAATTAAGATTACAAAAGAGCTTGTAAATAATACAGGCTACGATGAATACTCGCTTCTTTCATTATCTTCCAATGATTATTCCAATATTAATGAGGTTATAAAAGAGCTTGCGATTGATTTTAACAAGAGAAAAGTGTCTGTATCTCTTCCGAGCCAGAGAATTGACGGATTTAATCTTGAACTTGCAAACTTAATGCATTCCGTAAGAAAATCCACAATGACACTTGCACCGGAAGCCGGCAGCCAGAGACTCAGAAACCTTATCAAGAAAAATATATCGGAAGAACAAATCCTGAATGCTGCGTTGACTCTTTATAAAAACGGATGGTCAAAGATTAAGTTTTATTTTATAGCCGGACTCCCGACCGAAACACTGGAAGATATGGACGAGATGGCGGAACTCTTATCCAAAATCAAGTACCGTTCAAGGCTTATAAAAAAAGAATTAGGTTTAAACCACGGATTTGAAATAACCTGTACGCTTTCTATTTTTGTACCGAAACCTTTCACGCCTTTTCAGTGGTGTCCTCAAATGGATTTGGATGAGGTGACGGAGCATATTCATTACCTGAAAGAGAAAACAAAACACATAAAAGGTTTAAAAATCAATTATCATGAGAAATTTGTTTCCCAAATAGAAGCGGTGCTTACAAGAGGGGATGAATCTCTTTGCAAGTATATAGAAGCTCTTTATAACAAAGGCTGCTATCTGGATACCTGGGGCGAACAGTTTGACAAAAATGTCTGGGCGGAAACCGCGAAAGAATGCGGATTATCATTAGAAGAACTTGCTAAAAAGTCGTACGAACTTGATGAAGTTCTCCCGTGGGATTTTGTTAATACCGGACTTTCTAAAAAATGGTTGCAAAATGAGTATGAGGAAGCATTTAAGCAGCCAAAAGAATTTACCCTCCAGCCTACCTGCGAGAATAAATGTGTTCAATGCGGGGTTTGTCCGAGTCTTAAGACACATAAAGTAACGGCTAAGCCTTATAGAGCATCTGATGAAGCGCAGAAAGTACTTAATGTTGAACCGCCTGATCCGACAAGAGCCCATCCGGATCCAAATATACCGATTTATAAATACAGGCTCAAAATAACTAAAA
>CALVCR010000143.1 GCA_944326125.1 Candidatus Gastranaerophilales bacterium
GCACAAAGAAACTTAAACAGCGCGACAAACTCTTTAAACACTGCTATTGAAAGAATGACTACCGGTTACAAAATTAACCATGCGTCTGATGATGCAGCCGGTTATTCTATTGCAAACTTATGGGAAACACAGCTTGGTTCATTGGATGTTGCGGCTGATAATGCAGCGACCGGATCTGACTTGTTAACCACAGCTGAAGAAACATATTCACTATTGACGAGCCACTTACAACGTGTAAGAGACCTGACAGAACAAGCTGCAAACGGTACATACGGGTCAGCTTCATTGAAGGCTATTCAATCAGAAATAAGCGCCAGATTACAGGAAGTTAATCGTATTTCTGCAAATGCTGAATTCAATGGTATTAAATTAATGGCATATAATATGGATGGCACGGGTAATGAAACTGTTGGTATTACAGATGCAGGTATTAACCTTCAAGTAGGTTTATATGCTGATGCAAACAGTATCATTAATCTTGATGTAAGCTTATTCTCAAATGCAAGCTTGAGCGGCTTATTTGCTAATATGGCAGGAACTACTTCTGAGGGTTTATCATTAAGTGATTTAATCACTAATGCCGGCGGCGATATCTCTGCATTAGGTGATGCAGAAAATATTGAAGCTTTTGCAGCTGCTTGTTCGGGGTTAGTTTACAATGATGACGGAAGTTTTTATCTTCAAACAAATGGTGATTCCGGAGCCAAAGAAATGTTAGCATTTTTGGATTTAGCCATTGACGATATTTCAGCAAGAGTTACTAAGATTGGTGCTGTTCAAAACCGTGTAGAATCAGCTATAACAGCGCTTGATGTTCAGTCTCAAAACTTGACATCATCACTTTCTACTTTGCAGGATGCTGATGTCGCAGAAGAATCATCTAATTATATTCAGGCACAGATATTACAGCAGGCCTCTGCAACACTTCTTGCAACTGCCAACCAGCTGCCTAGTATCGCACTGAACTTGATATAATTTTTAATAGAGTTTAATTTGTTGTTGATTGGGATATGTACTTATATGTGGGCTTGTTTTATCAAGCCCTTTTATTTTGTTAAAACAAATATAAATATTATTCACTTAGTCTTTTGTTTGTAGTACTATTAACTTATGAATTTAGATGCCGTAATAGATAGCCTGCTGTCACCGATAGCTGATAAAGTTTCAGGGCTTATATTCTCTTACGTTACAATTGGGGGAGTAAAAGTCGAATTTCTTGTTGCGCTTTTAATTACGGCGGCTGTGTATTTTACCATTAGAACAGGATTCATCGGCTTCTGGGGATTTAAACATGCCGTAAAACTTATAACTAATAATTATAAACACCAAAATCCTTCCGGATACCAGCGTAAAAAGAAAGGAGAGCTTTCGTCTTTCCAGGCTTTGAGTGCTACAATATCCGCTTCTGCCGGAATAGGGAATGTTGCCGGTTCTGCAGCTGCAGTTTCTATCGGCGGTCCGGGAGTAATCTTCTGGATGATTATTGCAGGGCTATTTTCTATGGCTCTAAAGTTTTCAGAAGTCCTTCTCGGGGTTAAGTTCAGGAAAACGAATCCTGACGGAACCGTTTCTGGCGGTCCTATGTATTATATTTTAGCTGGACTCAGGGGTAAATATTCACAGAAATTTGCTCCACTCTTAGCTAAAACTTATGCCGTATGCTGTATTTTTGCAATGATAGGCGGATGGAATCTTTTCCAGATAAATGCTATGACTGCGCAGTTTACAGAGGTAACTGGCGGAGATAAAAGTATTTTTGCTGCGAATGGCTGGATTCTCGGAACTATTGTTGCAGTTATAACCTGGTTTACTATTATAGGCGGTATTAAGGCTATCGGTAAATTTACATCGAAAGTTACTCCGGTTATGTGTTCATTATATGTAATAAGCGCCTTTCTGGTATGTATAGTTAATATTCATCATCTTCCGGAAACTCTTGTATTAATAGTAAAAGAAGCCTTCTCTCCAAGAGCAATACAAGGCGGAGTTTTTGCCTGCTTATTATGGGGTTTTAGAAGGGCAATGTTTGCAAACGAATCCGGATTGGGAACAGCTCCGATTGCTTTTTCTGCCGTAAATACAAACAAACCTGTTGCGCAGGCATTTATATCACTTCTCCAGCCGTTTGTAGATACGGTCATTGTCGGGGTTGCAACAGCTTTTGTAATTGTTGTGTCAAAAGCATATTTAACTGTAGATGGTATCGCGGGAATTGAACTTACTTCAAAGGCTTTTGCGACAATTTGTCCGTTCTTTCCTGTCATATTAACAATTATGGCAAGCTGCTTTGTTTTATCTACGATGCTTTGCGGCTCGTATTACGGACTTAAAGCCTGGAATTTCTTATTCGGTGAAGGTGAAAACAGATCAAGAATTTTTCAGGCATTTTACTGTATTTGTATAATTGCCGGTTCAGCTATGAATTTTAAAAGTATTATAAACCTCTCAGATGCCGTTACGTTATTCCTTGCGGTTCCAAACCTGATTGCAGTATTTTCACTTTCAGGTGTTGTTATAAAAGAGCTCAAACGTTACTGTAAGCGCTACCAGATCGGGCCGAAAGCATTTAGAACTTAATATAATCTTTACTTGCGGCGGGGTGAAAAATATTGTAGAATACATCTACAAGGCGGAGGGTTAATTTATGCCAAAAATTTATTTTGTAGATGTTACCAATAGAGACGGGGTTCAAACTTCAAGATTAGGGTTAGCAAAGCTTCAAAAGACTATGATTAACCTTATGCTTAACGATATGGGGATTACTCAGTCAGAGTTTGGCTTCCCGACTACAATGCACGAGCTTAATTATCTGAATGCAAACCTTGAGCTTGTAAGAAGAGGGGTTATAAAACGTACGAAACTCTCCGGATGGATGAGGGCTATTGCAGAGGATGTTGAAAAATCGTTTTCCAATTGTCCTCAGTTAAGAAATTGTAATTTATCACAGTCAACTTCCGATCAGATGATACATGGTAAATATTTAGGGAAAAAGACAAGAGATGATATCCTGAAAATGACCTGTGAAGCAGTTGAATGTGCGGTATCAAAAAGAGCGGAAATAATCGGTGTGAATGCAGAAGACGCTTCCCGAAGCGATATAGATTATCTGGTAAAGATCGCTCGTGAAGTAAAAAAACTTGGTGCAGACAGGTTTAGATACTGTGATACTTTAGGTTATGAAGACCCTAAAACTACTTATGACAGAATTTATTATCTGGCAAAAGAAACACAAATGCCTATTGAACTCCATTATCATAACGATTTGGGTATGGCTGTTGCTTGTTCTGTAATGGGAGCAAGAGCTGCAGTTGATGCCGGAGTTGATGCATATATTAATACTGCAATAAATGGTATGGGAGAAAGAGCGGGAAATGCGGATTTAGTATCGTGCCTGCTTGCTTGTCTTAAGTCTGCAGGATTTAAAGAGCAGTATAAAATTGATGAAAATATTGATCTGTCCAAAGCCTGGAAACTCGCTAAATATACGGCTTATGCCTTTGGACTCCCTATTCCTATCAATCAACCGGCTGTTGGTGATAATGCTTTCGCGCATGAATCAGGTATTCACGCAGACGGTGCTTTAAAAGACAGAAGAAACTACGAATTATATGATTTTGAAGAACTGGGAAGAGGTGAGCCGGAAATTATTGAGACCGGAAGAATGATTACTACCGGTGAATACGGCGGGATTAAAGGTTTCAGAAACGTATATGATAAGCTTGAAATTGAATTTAAGGATGAGAATGAAGCAAGAAATATTCTTGAACTTGCCCGCTATGCAAACGTTCATACGCAAAAACCTCTTACGGACAGTGAGTTGAGGTTTATTTATCACTACCCTGATATTGCGGCTAAGGTAATGACAGTATCACCTTACTATGAACCGTCAGGTGAGCTGGAAAAACGTTTGAACGAAAGAGATATGGCTATTCCAAATAAGATTGTTTAGTAATAAAAAAAGAGGATTCAAGATTGAATCCTCTTTTTTTGACCTTTTAGCCAAATTACTTAGCTGCACATACGCTGAATTCATCAATTAATATAGCGTAAACTCTTTCACCTTTCTTAGCCTTGTAGTGGCAGCCAGGTGTTATTAAAC
>CALVCR010000144.1 GCA_944326125.1 Candidatus Gastranaerophilales bacterium
ATCCTTATGACTATAGACCGGTAAGATATCTTGAGGGAAGAGATGATCCAAACGGCAATTTTGAAATGATTGACTGTCTGTTTGATAAAGCCGGAAACATCGCAAGAATTAAACGATTTACAAACAAAAAAGAAGTTAGCATACAATACACGGATGATACTAAAAATATTACGGTAAAAAGCAGAGAACAGTAAGTTTATTCAACATACTTTCCGTCAAAAAGTTCTATTACCATTTTTTCCTGATCGGATTCTATTCGTTCTTTTTCTTTTTTGTTTTCTTCTGAATCAGAAACAGATTTAGGTTCCTGCTCCGGCATCGGAATTTCTTGGCGAGTAGTATTTTCAAGCGGCGGAGTATTAATTACCTGTTTTACCGGTTCTTCAGGCTCATCGTCTTTAGCTTCATCTTCCTGAATATGCATTGCAGGTTTATTATCACTAAATTGAGCCATTTTTATCGTAACAGGCGTCTCTTTTTGATTAAACATAATATTCGCAGCGTCAATTATAAGCTGCTTTTTATTAGTATCATTTATTTGTGCTACAAGTCTGTCATTTCTGAATGTAATAACAACCCCATCAGGTTCAATTTTTGCAGGTTTTGCGAGTTTTAAAAGAGCCTGGGTTGAAGGACTTTTAATATTTGCAAGCAGCATCTGCCACATAGAAGCTATGTCTTTTCCGTCCGATTTTTTTGCAACCGGAGGAGGTGTAAATTCTTCTGATTGCTCAACTGCAGGTTTTGCTACGGGCTCTGCCTTATCTTCCTGTTTTGAAGTATTCGCTATAGATTGAGGCTCAACCGGAGCAGGTCGGGTAACAACTTCCATTACAGGTTCCTGCACAGGCGCCTTCAGCTGAGGTGATTTGCTGACATAACTCGGATTTCCGCCCTCAAGAGCATTAATACGGTTTTGCAAGTCCAGCAGAGTAGTGTTTTCGCTCATATTTGCAAGGTCAATCATACCGACTTCAAGCCATAAATGCTGATTTGAAGCCAGTTTAATTTCTTTTATATAATAAGAAATTCTTTCTATTAGAAATACTATCTGATGAGCTTCAAGAGCATCTTTTTGAGAAGAAAGCTCCTTTATCTGAGGCTCATTTAACCCCGTTAAGTCCTGAAGCAATTTATCCGAGCAGGTTTTTACAATAAGCAGGTTTTTAAAATATTCGCATAAATTTGTAAGAATCTGTAAAGGCTCATTACCCGAGTTATAAATATCATTTAATATTTCTATTGCTTCGGACGGCTTAGAATCAATGATTTTTTCGCTTAGATTTTTCAATACATCAAAAGAAATTCTCCCCAGAATTGAATTAACATCATCAACCGTAATTTCTTTTGAAATTCCCAGAATACTCAGCTGATCCAATAAAGAAATACTGTCACGCATTCCTCCTGCAGAGTTTTTAGCTATTGCAAAAAGAGCATCGTCAGTAATATTAATACCTTCCTGGTCAGAAATATACCTCAAGTGTTTTACAATATCATCTGTTGTAATCCGTCTGAAATCAAATCTCTGGCAGCGGCTTTTAATAGTATCAAGAACCTTATGAACCTCTGTTGTTGCAAGAATAAATATTACATTCTCAGGCGGTTCTTCCAGAGTTTTTAAAAGAGCATTAAACGCATGATTAGTCAGCATATGGACTTCATCAATGATATAGATTTTATATTTGCCGTTAACCGGAACATACTGGATTTTTTCCAGAAGATTTTGTGCATCTTCAACTTTTCTGTTACTTGCAGCGTCAATTTCAATAACATCTATAGGAATTGAATTAGTAATATCCCTGCAGCTTTCGCATTCCCCGCACGGATGTACAGTCGGGCCATTTTTGCAATTTAATGATTTTGCTAAAATTCTTGCTGTAGAAGTTTTACCTGTACCTCTCGGACCGGTAAAAAGGTAGGCATGAGATATTTTGCCCAGTTCTATAGCACTTGTAAGGGTCTTTTTAATATGTTCTTGACCTACAAGAGTATCAAGTGATTGTGGACGATATTTTCTGTATAAAGGTATATAATTCCCGCTCATAGATTCAGTTTAACATAAAAATTGCAAGGAGTTAAGTTTTATAATAATATGAAGAACATGCAGAGAGTAATATTTTTTTTATTAGCAGTTTTTTTAGGGGTAAACTTAGGAATAAATACCTCTTATGCGTACACACTTGTTTTTCCTAGAGAAAAAAAAACAGTTATAAATAAAGACTACGCTTTCTTTGTAGGAAAAGCTCAAAATACAGAGATTATCACTATCAATGATAAAAAAATTTATGTTGCTCCAAACGGAGCATTCGCTCACACAGTTAAATTGAAAGACGGGAAAAACAGGATTGTTGTACGATCTAATTTCAGTACTCAGATTTATAATTTTTATAAAAATCCTGCTTCTATAAAGGAAACTCCTGCCTTAAAAGAATTTGAGCCCAAAAGGATGGTCGTAATTAAGGACAGAACTCCTATGAGAAGCAACCCTCAAGACTCGGGGGTAAACCGTATATCACACCTCTTCGAAGGAACAAACATTTTAATTAACGGAGAACAAGGGAATTTTTACAGAGTATACCTTTCCAAAAATAAAACAGCCTGGATTGAAAAGAAAGATCTAAAAGAACCGGATAAAAACGAAAAATATACCGTACCGACTTTTATTACAATGAACAGTGAAACCTTTAAAAACGCCTCAGTTCATACAATAGAATTTACGGGAAAACTCCCCTACACAATAGACGAAACAGATAAAGAGATTATATTTAAAATATATAACCCCGAATATTCAGATAATTCCGTTTATACGGTTAACATAAGAAAGCCAGAAAAATATACTTATAAAACAATTTTATCCAATGGAACATACGTATTCAAAGTAAATGAACTGCCTGTACCTGCGGACAAAACCTTGGACGGAATGACGATAGTTATTGATCCCGGACATGGGGGATCTGAACCGGGCGCAATAGGATGTTTAGGAGATAAGGAAAAAGATCTGAATTTAAAAATCGGACTTGAGTTACAAGACAGACTTCGTTTAATGGGAGCAAATGTCATTATGACAAGAGAATGCGACGGTTATGTTTCCCTTGAAGACAGAATAAAAATTGCAGAACAAAGTTGTCCGCAAATATATATTAGTATTCACAATAATTCAATTCCGGACATTGAAATGAACATAAGAAAAAATAGAGGAACCGGCGTCTACTATTATAATGAAAATTCAAAAGAGTTAGCCAAAATCGTTCAAAAATTCTTGACAAAAGAGCTATCTACAAGAAATGACGGAGTAAAACAAAGAAGTTTTAAAGTGCTTAGAAGAAGTGAATACTTAAGTATCCTTGTTGAAGCCGCCTATATGACAAACCCTATGGACAGCGTTTTGTATAGAGAAGATGGATTTGCCTATAATGCAGCCCGAGGAATTGCTGACGGAATATTATATTACTTAGTATGTGATTAAAACCAAATAGACATTGCATAGGGTTTGTTATAAAATTTACTTATTCAGGGGAGTGATATTTTTATGAGATTACATAATTCATATACAAATCAAATAGAACAATTTGAAACTATTGAGCCAAATAAAGTTAAAATGTATGTATGCGGCCCAACGGTTTATGACAATGCACATTTGGGACATGCCAGATGCTATATAACCTGGGATGTTTTATATAGATACCTCAAATTCAGAGGTTATGACGTAACTTATTGCAGAAACGTTACCGATGTTGACGATAAAATTCTTAAAAAAGCAGAGGCTGAAAATAAGACTCCTGAAGAAGTTTCTAAATACTGGTATGAAAGATTCTCTGAAAGTATGAAAGCGTTGAATAACCTTAAGCCTGATGTAGAACCGTTTGCAACAAAAACTCTCGGTGAAATGATTTCAATCGTAAAAGATTTGATAAATAAAGGTTATGCCTATGAGGCAAACGGAGATGTGTATTTCAGAGTAAAAAAATTCCCTAAATACGGCTACCTTTCAAAGCAGCCGATTGACCAGCTGGAAAGCGGAGCAAGAATTGAAGTAGGAGAACATAAAGAAGATCCGCTTGACTTTGCGCTCTGGAAAAAAGATGAAAAATTCGGATACAATTCACCTTGGGGTGTGGGACGTCCCGGCTGGCACATTGAATGTTCAGCTATGAGCAGAAAATATTTAGGTAAAACTATTGATATTCACGCCGGCGGCGCGGATTTAATCTTCCCTCACCACGAAAATGAAATTGCGCAGTCAGAATGCGCTAACGGATGTAAGTTTGTCAACTACTGGCTTCACAATGGTTTTGTTACTATTAATAAAGAAAAAATGTCCAAGTCTTTAGGAAACTTCTTAACTATTGATGATTTACTAAAGAACTATGATGCTAATACTATAAGATTCTTTATTCTGACTAACCACTACAGAATGCCGGTTGAGTTTTCCGATGAAGCTCTGCAAGCAGCAGCAAACGGTGTCAAAAGAATGCTTAATGCTAAGAGAACAAAAATTAAAGAAGAGCTTGATATAACACAATTCGACGAATACAAAGAATTCATTAACGCTATGGACGACGATTTAAATACATCTAAAGCTCTTGCAGTGTTATTTGATTTGGCAAACAAAGCAAATAAAGATATTGATTATGCTTATACTCTTCTTTACAAATTGGCATCTGTTCTGGGATTCACATTTGAAAAAGCAACTTTATCAGAAGAAGAAATCAAATCTGTATTAAAACAAGTAAGCGCAGAGCTCGGAGAAGAATTTGATTCTATGGAAACTCTGATTGAAAAAAGAAAACAAGCAAGAGCAGAAAAGAACTGGGATCTGGCAGATAAAATAAGAATAGGACTTGATAAAGCGGGTATTGTACTAAAAGACTCAAAGGAAGGTACAGTTTGGGAATTAAAATAGCAAGACTGATTATTTTATTATTGTTAACGCTTTTTATGCCAATAGCCGCTTCTAGCGCCCAGGATGATAACTATGGACTGGTAAGAGTCGGCATAACTGATAATAAATTTCAAAATGTATTAAAACAAGAAATTACTGTATATGGAACTGCCGACTGTGATATTTGTGACAGAATAACAAAAAAAGTTCTGACCCATGTTCCTGCAGAATCTGATATTGTTGTAAAAAATAGCATTGCAGGAATGAGTGTTGTTGTAAATAATACCGGCGCAACATTGAGAGATTTTGTTATAATATGCCCGACAGGACTCCTCGGAGTTAGAGATTTAAAAAGAAAAGGCCAGCCTGCGGTATACCATGGAGCTTTTGAATTTATACAAAACCCGGAACATAAAGGGTTTTATCTTGTAAATCTTGTGGAAATACAAGAATACTTAAAAGGTGTTGTTCCTAACGAAATGCCGGTTAGGTTTGGCTTAGAAGCATTAAAAGCCCAAACCGTAGCGGCAAGAAACTATGTTCTTGCACCCAGAAAAAAAGCTTACGAAGAATTTGATGTCGTTGACAGCGTAGCAAGCCAGGTATATTACGGTGCCAATACTGAAACTGATATTTCAACACGTGCGGTTATGGAAACAGACGGGGTAGTCGCGCTTTATGATAATGAAATGATTCTTACATTGTACAGCTCAACAGCCGGCGGCTACACTGAAAGCTATGCAAATGCGTTTTCCGATCCTAACACAAAAGTATTTCCATCAGAACACAAACCTTACCTCATAGCGGTTCCTGACAGGGATGAATTCCCAAAACTTAATGAGGAAGAAAAAGCAAAGAACTTCTATTCGCAAAAAGTTCCTTCCTATGATATTGAATCGCCGTATTACAGATGGCAGAAGGAATGGGCCGTCGGGGAGCTGGAAAATGTTCTCAAAAAGACACTTCCGGCACAGTCAAAAACAGGATTTATTTCTCCGGAATTCAAACCGACAGATGAGCTTGGAACAATCAAAGATATTAAAGTTATGAAGCGAGGTGATTCCGGAAAAGCTATTGAAGTTGAGCTAATGACTTCAAAAGGCTGCTATAGAATATATAAAGAACTTGTCATAAGAAGAGTTTTCCAGAAAGACGGAATATCTCTTCCAAGTGCTAACGTAGTATTTGAAAAGAATCTTGATAATTATGGAAATGTAACGGATATCACTGCTTACGGCGGAGGTTTCGGACACGGAGTTGGAATGAGCCAATACGGTGCCGGATACCTGGCTACAAAGCTCAAACAACCTTATTATAATATTTTACGGCATTATTATACAGGAATTTGCCTCGGGACGGTTCCTGCTCAGGTATGGAATGAGCCTGTTAAGCAGACCTTTTGGGCTCCTACCGGCAGAGCTGCTATTGTTATAATTAATCCGAATGTATCTAAAATTAAAGTTTTAATTAACGGCAAAGAAAGAGAATTTAATGTTACAAAATCTTTATTCCAAAAGGAAGCTAAGATTGATATATCAAGGTTTATTGAGGACGGAGAAAATAATATTATTTACTGTCCTAATGAACGGATGATGAAAGTATATGTGGAATTAGTCGAAAAGTATGGAAATATTTCCGCAGCGCGGGAGGAATAGATGTCTAAAGATGAGACACCGAGTGTATTAAAAGCAGCCTGGCTAATAGCTCTTGTAACTATAGCAAGCAAGTTTATGGGATTTGCAAGAGATATGGTTGTAGCAAATTTTTATGGTGCAACAATGGTTTCGGATGCTTATTTTTATGCACTTCAGATACCTTCTCTTGCAATTATAATCCTTGGCGGAGTCGGCGGCCCGTTTCATAGCGCTACGGTAGCCGTTTTTTCAAAAATAATACCGGATTTTAAAAGCAAACCGGATGAAGTTGTAAACAGGTTATATAATACATTTTTAACTATAACTTTCTTATTTTTTGCAATATTAGCGGTTTTAGGATTCTTCTTTGCCGACAAAATTATGGGAATAATAATATCTGCCGGCTCGCCGGAGCTGGTAAGCCTTGCGTCTGCCCATTTTAGAATAATGTCCCCGATTATACTGATCGGAGGAATTATTGGTATATACTATGGGCTTCTGGTTTGTTATCAGGAATACATCCTGCCGAATCTATCTCCTATGATATTGAGTTTGGTTGTAATTATTGTACTTTTTTGCGTTCACAATGACAAAACAGGAATCGTTCTGGCTGCAGCAACCACTTTGGGCGCAGTCTGCCAGCTAGTAGTACAATTCCCAAAACTAAGAAAAATCGGCTACAGAATAAAACCAAACTTTGATATTTTGAATAATCCAAACCTGAACAGCCTGTTTGAACTTCTTTTCCCGGCTATATTGAGTTCTACAATCGGACAGATAAGTATTTATATAGATATGTTTTTTGCCTCAACTCTTAAAGAAGGAGCCTGGACTTCTGTTGTATTTGCAAACAGAATATTTCAGTTCCCTGTAGGAATACTTGTAACGGCGTTTCTTGTACCTCTCTTCCCGATTTTTTCAAGACTCGCGGGAGAAGGGAAACTTGATGATATAAAAACATATTTTAATAAGGGAGTCGGCGTTCTCTTCTTTGCAGCAATTCCGATGGTAATTTTAATACTTACTCTTGCAAAAGACGGAATTTCACTTGTATTTGAGCGCGGAGCTTTTAATTCAAATGCGGTAATAATGGTAACAGAAGCTTTATGTTTCTTGTCTTTCTCAATACTTCCGTATGTTTTCAGAGATTCGATAACAAGAGTTTACTATGCCTTTAATGATTCAAAAACTCCGTTTATCGTTGCTATTTCTTCTATTGCATTAAAAGCTCTGCTTAACTATTTATTAATTATAAAACTAAATATGGGTATTGCGGGGATTACACTTTCCACATCTATAATAACCCTTGTTAATGCAACTCTTCTCGGATTATTTATACATAAAAGAATTAAATTGGATTACAAAAGTTTATTTATAAATTTCGGTAAAATGCTTATTGCCGGATTTATAACATTTGCACTCTGCTTGTTTATAGGGTTATGCTTTGATAAAATAGTTCTTCCTAAATATATTTTTGAGGGTATAAAAATAATTGTAGTTATGAGTATATGCCTGAGTGTTTATACGGTATTAAATTTACTGTTCAAAATGGAATATGCACGAGAACTGACAAATAGGATTCTAAAGAGGTAATATCAACCGATTAACGGATTTATTTTTTCTAAAATAAGCTAGTATAGGAGTATTATGGATATTGATTATAAATTATTAATGGATAAAGCAAAAGAGGCTTCAAAATATTCTTATTCTCCGTTTTCAAAATTTGCGGTAGGGGCTGCCGTTTTAATGTCAAACGGAAATATTTATACAGGATGTAATGTTGAAAACTCCAGCTTCGGAATGACTATTTGTGCTGAAAGATGCGCTATTTTTAAAGCTGTTTCCGAAGGACAAAAAGAAATTCTGGCAGTTGCAATTTATTCTCCTAATGCTGATGATTGCTATCCTTGCGGAGCCTGCAGACAGGTTATGTATGAGTTTCAAGGAGAAAATGAAATTTCAATTATTACGGAATCAAAAGGAAATCCGGTCATCAGAAAAATGAAAGACTTCCTTCCGTACGGATTCAGAATCTAAACAACTATTATGTATATATTTGAAGTATTTATAAAATGGCTTAATAAAAGGGAAACTAAAGAAGTAATCCCCGAAAAGCCGGATTTTAAAGAAGTAGACGAAGCTTTAACCTGTGAACATAACTTCATGCCGGTAGACAGTACAGGGACAGTTCTGGCTTGTACAAAATGCGGATTTGTAGTAAAAAAAGAGAAAGAGTAAGGGATAAAGCTTACAAAATAAAAGAGGAAATTGTATGCAGAAAATATTAGACTTTATATCATCAAAAACTTTTAGAAATGTGCTGTGTTTTATAGTATTTACATTTCTTGTAACAGTTACTATTTCTTCCCAAAACTACTTTTTCCAAAAAGTTATTGAAAACGGAATCAGCAAAAGAGATATAATTGCACAAAAAGATATTAAAGTTATTGATACTAAAAAGACCGAGCTTCACAAAAAGGAGGCTGCACAGGCTGTTGAACCTATCCTGACGCAGGCTGAAGATGATTTTATAACATCCAGTCTTACCACTCTGCAAAAATCAGTTATAAAAATAAGAACTAAAAATGTATCCGATGAAATAAAAGAAGATGAATTAAGCGTTCTTTTTGATGAATCAGGGAGGCGAGGAGTAATAGAATTTCTGCTTAAATCAAGCGACAGCGATTTATATGCATTGTTTGATAAATGTAAAGTTGTACTGGCAGGAGTTTTAAATACCGGAATTTCAAACGAAGATTTTGAAAACAATAACGTAACAGCAATTATTAAAAAAAATATTCCTAATACTACACCAAGATCCCAAATAAATCTTATTACAAGCGTATTAAATCAAGTAATAGTACCAAATCTAGTAGTAGATGAATTTGCAACAGAAATTGCAAGAAAAAATGCCGCTAATGCTGTTAAACCTTACGAAGTTGTATTCAAAAAAGGTTCCAAAATAGTTTTTGAAGGAGAACCGGTAACAAAATTAAAAAGAGATGCGCTTAGAGCTGCCGGTTATAATGTGCTTGAAGTTAATTTCGGAGGTTTAGCCGGAATATATCTCCTTGTCGCGTTCTTTACCTTTGTCTTTTTACAATATGAAAAGAATTTTGAAAAACAGTATTATAATGCAAAATACTTGCCGATGATGGCAACATTTACCATATTATTAGCTTTTATAGGAGCACTATTGCCTACAGGTTTTTCACCATACATAATGCCGATACCTGCATATACAATATTGCTTTCAATATTTACAACACCCAGAAACGCATTCTTTGCTTCCACTATTGTTCTTGCGTGGCTTGCAATGGGTATGCACTGGAATATGGAAGTCATTGTAGCATTTATGCTACTTAATACCGTAGTTATGACTTCTGTTTCAAAACTCAAGTTTTCAAAAAGATCAGACCTTTTAATTACAAGCTTAAAAATATCTCTGGCAGGAATTCTTGTTGTTGGCGGAATATATTTCCTTGAAAAATATATGATGGATATTAATAACGTTATGATTCTGAGAGATTTAGGACTCATAACAGTAAACTGTTTTATTATAGGCGGAGTATTTATTCTCGGAGTTCTGCCGATTATTGAAAATGCGTTTAGAATAATGACGCCATACGGCTTGGCAGAGCTTGCCGACCACAATCAGCCGTTACTGAAGAAGCTTCTCTCCGATGCACCCGGAACATTTAACCACAGTTTAATAGTATCTCACCTTGCCGAATCCGCAGCTGAAGCTATAGGTGCAAACCCTATTCTTGCAAGAGTAGGAACTATGTATCACGATATAGGAAAACTCCTGAGACCGATGTTCTTTGTTGAAAACCAGTCTTTCTACGGGATAGAAAACCCTCATAAAACCTGCACCCCGAGATTCAGTAAAATGCTTATTACAGCCCACCCGAAAGACGGTTTGGAACTTGCAAAAGAATATCACCTTCCGCAGGTTATACATAATTTTATTACCCAGCACCACGGAACAAGCCTTGTAAGCTATTTTTATAATGAAGCCCTAAAAGAAGAAGGCGAAGAAAACGTTAAGGAAGAACAATTCCGTTATCCGGGGCCAAAACCTAACACAAAAGAGACTGCAATACTTATGATTGCAGATGCCGTGGAATCTGCTGTCAGAGCGGCAAAAAATCCTTCTAACGAACAAATTGATGCGATCATACAAAAGATTATAAAAGAACGTTTAAATGACGGACAATTGGATGATTCACCTCTGACCTTAAAAGATTTAAAAACTATAGCAGAAACCTTCTCCAGAATGCTGAGAGGTATGCACCACAAGAGAATTAAGTATCACAATGATCTTGTTCAGGAATTAGATAAAAACAGACACCAGCAGGATTCTAATGCTGAAACAGAAACTGAAGATACTCCGGCACTTCCGCTGGACAATGCGCTTGAAGCAAAAATTAAAGAACTGGAAGAAAAAAAGAATGGCGGAAATTAATATTTTTACAGAAAATATTTTTGAAGGCTGGAATGTTAATGAAAAAGATATAATAAATAAAACCAGAAAAATGCTTAAGCATTACATATCCGTGCTCAAAGATAAAAGCTGTCTTGCAGGCAGAGAGTATGATTCTATAACTCTGGATATTGTGTTCTGCGATTCTGAAAAAACTCACGAACTCAACAGAGAATATAGAGATAAAGATTATCCTGCGGATATTATTACTTTTGCAATATTTGCCGACGATGAAAACAGCTTTGTCTTTGATGGTGACATTAATCTCGGAGAAATTATTATTGCTCTCGATAAGGTAATTGAAGGAGTAAACCGGGATGTAAGCCACTCAGTAAACAGAGAACAAGAATTGTATTTTTTAATAAGCCACGGACTTATGCATCTTCTGGGATTTGACCACAGAGATGAAGAGGAATACAATTTTGTTATAGGGGAACAAAGAAAAGCGCTGGAGTGTATAAATTATGACAAAATTTAAATCTCAGGGTTTCGGAAACACTTTCAAAAACGCAAGAAAAGGTTTCAGGCTTGTTTTAAAAAGTGAAATGAATATCCGGATTCACGTTACAATAGCTTTTTTTGTTGTATTTTTTGCCTACTTACTCCATTTTTCCGCAATTGAATACTGCCTGCTTCTCTTTGCTATCGGTTTTGTTATCGTGTCGGAAATGCTTAATTCCGCCATAGAATTTGCACTTGATTCAATTTATCACAACAGATACTCAAAAATGGTCGGAATGGCAAAGGATATCTCTGCAGGAGCAGTAATGTTTGCTTCTTTCATAAGTCTTGTTGTCGGATTGATTCTTTTTGGAAAACATTTATTTATGTAAGTATTTAACCTTAAGGTTTAATTAAAAACTTAATCGCATTTCCGGCAATATGCTGCTGCATCGCATATTCAACTTTTTCAAGAGGCAATGTATCAGTTATAAGCTTTTCTACTTCAATTTCACCGGAGGCTATTAAATCCAGCGCCTGACGGAAATATTTCGGAGTATGGTGGAATACACTCATAAGTTTGATATCGCCGTAATGCATTTTTGTAGTATCGAAACAAACTTTTGAACCGGACTTACATCCGCCGAAGAAATGCACAGTTCCCCCCGGTCTCACACAGGAGAATACAAGCTCCCAGATTTCCGGCATTCCGACACATTCTATCGCTACATCAAGACCCTTTTTCTCATCAGAAAATTCTTTAAATATCTTTTCCGGATTGGAATATTTCTTTAAATCAACAATTTCGTCCGCATGAGCAAATTCTTCCGCAAGTTTTAGCTTTATAGGATTTCTGCCTGCCACAATTACTCTTGCACCTTTTAACTTAGCAAGTCTTGCAAACATTAACCCTATCGGACCTATACCGATAACCCCGACACTTTGTCCGGGCTTAATCTCTGTTCTTTCCACCCCATGAACTACATTAGCCAACGGCTCTGAAAACGCAGCCTTTTCAAAAGGCAAATCATTCGGAAGAATCAATGTATTCTTTTTAACTATTCTTTCCGGAACCACTATATACTCAGCATAAGCACCGTTAAGAAGGTCCAGATTTTCGCATAAATTATATTCTTCTTTACGGCAGAAAAAGCACTCGCCGCAAGGGGCCGAATTGGCCGCAACAACTCTGTCCCCAGGTTTAACGTTGGTAACATCTTCAGCAACTTTTTCCACAATACCTGCAAACTCATGCCCAAACCCTGACGGAACCTGCTTAATAAGAACAGGATGCCCTCTTCTGTATGTTTTAACATCAGTTCCGCATGTTAAAGCAGCCTCTATTTTTACAAGGATTTCCCCCTTAGCGAGAGGCTTTATCATTGTATTTTCGTATCTTATATCCTGTGGTCCGTAAAATAGTACTGCTTTCATTTTTATCTAATTATTTGGAGTATTGTAGCCGTAATATCATCACCGCCGCTGATTACGCATGATTTAGGAATAACCATTGTATAGCCCATTTCTGTGGCTTTTTTGCTTATAAGACTGGTTATGCTGTCGTCAGCAGCTTTAAGTTTTGTGGAGTATTCTTTAGCATTAGCTTCTCTTTTTGCTTGAATTTGTTTTTCATAACTGGCTGCAAGAGATTTTTTCTTTGCAGGATCAGTCTGCTTATTTACATCAGCTTGGGCAGTCTTAATAAAGTTCAACAGTTCTTTATTCTTTCTGTCCTTATAAGCTTTCAAGGACTGTACCTGTGAAGATTTTGCAACAACTTTTTGCAAATCAACAACAGCAATTTTCTGAGGCTGCGGAGCAGCAAAGGCCAAATTTCCGGCCATAAATAAAACCATTAATCCTGAGATAACAATTTTGCTTAATTTCATTTTAACCATCCTGTTCTTTTGTCCTGTATTGCAGATTTCTGTAAATTAAAACAGATAATGCTACAACTATTATAGCAACCGACATAATTATTGCAACCGGAATTCCAAAAATATAACGAACACTGTCTATCCGGAGACTTTCTACTAATATTCTTACAAAGGAATACAAAATAAGATAAATAAGAACAAGATTTCCTTCTCTTTTATGACGATTAGCTTTTATTAAAGCCATAAGTATAAAGAATATTAACAGATCCAAAATACTTTCATACAAAAAAGTAGGATGGAAGTATTCATAATCCGTATATGGAATAGGTCTGTATTGAGGAGCAATATAAAGTTTCCAAGGAAGGTTTGTTGGTGTACCAAAAGCTTCCGAATTAAAGAAATTTCCCCACCTTCCAATAGCCTGAGCTATAGCCAGCCCGATTGAAGATACATCACAAAGCTTTAAAACTGAGATATTTTTTCTTTTAGCAAATACTGCTAAACCTATAAACCCGCCTATAAGAGCTCCGTGAATAGAAATTCCGCCATGTCTTATTGCAAGAATTTCAGTCGGAAACCTGAGGTAAAAATCGTAATTCAACAAACAATAATAAAGTCTTGCCCCAATAATACCGGTTATTACCACATAAGGAGCCATATCAATAATCGTCTCTTTCGCAAGGTTAAAGAATTTTGTACCTATATAGTCAGCCAACAGTGTACCAACAGTGATAGCTGCAGCTAAAATCACTCCATAAAAATATATATGTACACCAAATATAGTACAGATTATTTGCGAATGAGAGGCGAACATTATTTTTTAACTGATTTCTCTTCTATAAAAGTATTACAATCTTTTACCATTTCTTCAACGGTAGTTTTATCGTCAGCATTAGGATTCAATTCTAAATATTTTTCAAAATTAGCAGCGGCTGACTGTTTAAGCTCTATTGCCTTCAGCTCGTTTTCTTCAGTTACTTCTTTTTCTACAGATTCACCTTTTTCTTCATCATAAGCTTCTTTTTCAGTAAGCTCGTCAGCATAGCTTGCCTGTGCAGCCCCGAGCGAATAGTAGAAATTTACATAATCCGGTTTAAGTTTTATACCATTTTCAAAAGCTTCTATTGCTTTATCATACTTTTTGGCATTAGTAGCGGCTATTCCGAGATTGTAATGTGTTTCATACATAGTAGCATCTAAATCAATACTTGCCTGAAGTCTGTTCATAGCAGACTCATAATCTCCTTTTTGCATATATTCCGCAGCTTTATTGTTAAGTTCCTGTACAGCTATATTATTGATGCAGGCTGTTGAAACAACTGCTATAAACAGCACAGATGCAATCATTAGAGCTTTTTTCATATATTCCGATATCCTCAAAATTATTTAACAAATTAAATTTAAGGATATTTTAATACACAATATTAAAATAATCAAGTTTGTTACAATTAATTAGTTTTGAAGTGTTCCGTCCGCATTTTTCATAATCAACTTGCTTCTGCCGTTCTTATCATACTCCATTTCCCAATAATCAATAACTTTTCCGTTAGAGTTTCTTCTAATGCTCCTTGTTTCTCTGCCTTCTGAATCATATTCCCAGTCATAATACTCTTTTACTGAGCCGTCAGCCCGTCTTGTAATTTCTCTGTTTACAGTTCCGTCCGAATTGTATTCACATTCATAGTACTCTGAAACAGCCCCGTTAGCTTTTCTTGTAATATCTTTTGTTAAATCTCCGTTTTCATTGTACTCATAATCATGATATTCAATTATTGACCCGTCAGTATTTCTTGTAATTTCCCTTACAACCTCACCTTTCAGGTTTTTAACTGCAATAATTCTATCCTGATCATCGTAGATATTTTCAGGCTTTTTCAAAGAATGGGTATAGTCATCCGGAAGATTTTTATCTTTTTTAGGATGTTTCCTATCAATTTTAGGAGGATTTTTATCGGCTGCAGGAATTATATTTCCTTCAGAAACCGGCGCCGATTTAATTTTTATACCGCTTTGAGATAACACTTCGGAGCGAACTTCAAAAGGAGCACTAATTTGAGGAAGAGCCGGCATTTCCGGACGTACAGTCTTTTCTCTGAATGAGACCCCCATTGCCAAATAGATCTCGTTCATTTCCTGCTTTGTAAACTCTATTTCCTGTTCTTTTTGAACAATAAAGCTTGTCCGCCATCCGGATTTTGACTTATCAGTTTTCCCTGTAAAAATTGACTCCTTTCCTTCGGATTTCCTTTTTTCGTTAATTTCTGCCAGTTTATCCATTGTAGCATTCCACTCGGCCGTGGTAATTTTCCCGTCAGAAATAAGTGCGTCTTTATTATTTTCTACGAGTTTTTCCAGTGCATGAGTAATCCCCAAATCTTTTTGTATTACAAGTTTTGTGCCTTGAATTTCATTTAACATAAAAATCCCCTTATCCTCGGTTACTTATATAAGAATAAAGTTTTTTATTTGTTCAAAATTGCCTTAATTTTAAATTTTGTAAAGGAAGGTTTTTGGCAAATTTTGTATCAAAACGGATATATTTATCCTGTTTTTGTTATACTTTAATTAAAGAGGTAATTAATTATGAAAGATATGCTAGATCAAATAATTCAGATAGAGAAAAAATATAAAGAACTTGGAGAAACTCTGTCTGACCCTGCTGTTATTCAGGATTATAAAAAATTCCGAGACCTTTCTAAACAAAGAAAGTCTATGGAAGAAACTGTTAATCTTTATTACGAGTGGAAAAAAGCTGTAGATGCTATAGAAGAAGCTAAACAGATGATTCATGAAGAAAAAGACGATGAAATGAAAGCTTTTCTAAAGGCCGAAATGGAAGAAAACGAAGCCAAACTTCCTGCCTACGAAGAACGGATGAAAGTTCTGCTTCTTCCGAGAGACCCGATGGATGATAAAGATATTATGCTTGAAATCCGAGGCGGTGCCGGCGGAGACGAAGCCAATATTTTTGCAGGCGACTTGATGAGAATGTACATCAGATATGCTGACAAAATGGGCTGGCAAACACAGGTGCTGAGTAAAACTGATTGTGAGGCCGGCGGTGTTTCAGAAGTTATTATTTCAATGAAAGGGGACAGTATTTATTCCCGTCTTAAATACGAATCAGGTGTTCACAGAGTTCAAAGAGTTCCGGCCACTGAATCACAGGGAAGAGTTCATACCTCAACCGCAACAGTGGCAGTTATGCCGGAAGTTGATGATGTTGAAGTTGAACTCAATATGAATGATATTGAAATAACTACTGCCCGTTCAGGCGGTGCCGGCGGTCAAAACGTTAACAAAGTAGAAACTGCGGCAAGAGTCTTCCATAAACCGACAGGAATAATGATTTTCTGCACGGAAGAACGTTCACAATTACAAAACAAAGAACGCGCGCTCCAAATCTTGAAAGCAAAACTTTATGATATGGAAGTTCAAAAACAAATGAAGGAAATTACAGACTTAAGACGTTCACAAGTAGGAACCGGAGACAGAAGCGAACGTATCAGAACCTATAATTTCCCTCAGGGCAGACTCACAGATCACAGAATTAACCAGAACCTTAATGTATGGACGGTTATAGATGGTGATCTGGATGAACTTATTGATTTATTAACTGAATATGACCAGAAGCTTAAGCTTGAAAAACTGGCGGAGGTAAACTCATAGAAGGTATATAAATGCTTAGAAAATGTGTAGGATGCGGGGAATTAAAACCCAGAGAAAATATGCTTAAACTTACAAAGGATTTTAAAAGCGGAAAAGTCGTTTTAAACCCCGATTCCTTAACATTTGGCAGATCTGCATATCTTTGTTATAATCAAAGTTGTATAGAATTGGCATTAAAAAAAAATAAACTCAATCGGGCTTTAAAAACGGGCGAGGACTTGAAAGGAATACTGAATGGACAATATAAGAGTTAGTGAATTAGCAAAAGAGCTAAATATGACAAGCAAGGAAGTTATTGAAAAGTTTGCGGAAATTTCTATAGTAGTAAAATCGCATTCCAACGTTGTCACGCCGACTCAGATAAATAAGCTTAAAGAACATTTGGGACTTCTTCCTAAAAAATCTGCCTCAAAACCAAAAGCCTTTATTGTAAAACGTGCCAAAACTAACACGGAACCCGCAGAAACTACCAAGTCCGAAGAAAAACCTGAAAAAGAAGTTAAGATTGAAAAAGTTGTAAAAGTCGAAAAGGTTGAGAAAAAAGTTGAAAAACCGGTTGAAGAAGTAAAAAAAGAAGAGGAACCTGAAAAGAAACCGGAAAAATCTATTGTAAGGGTGGAAAGAACTAAAATAGAATACCCTAAACATCAATCAAGAATTGAAATTGTAAGGAAAGCACCTCCTAAACCGGCTCAAAGTGAAGAAACTCAGAAAAAAGAAAAGAAAATTCTTGTTAAACCGGGAGAAAAGAAGCTTGTAGAAAGAAGAATTATTCCGCAAGAAATTTATGAGGGAAAAAGCCAGTCTAAGAAAAAAAGCGATAATAAAAGGAAAGACAGAGATTTTAATTCCAAAAAAGAAGATCAGGAAATGATCTCTCTTGAAAAAGCTGCTGCTCAAAAACATAAAAAACGTTCTCACAAAGAAGAAGAGCAGGAAGCTGTAACCCAAATCGTTGTTAATCAAGCTATGACAATTAGCGAATTAGCGGACAAAATACACAAAACTCCTGCTGAAATCGTCAAATTCCTCATGTTCCAAGGTATTATGGCGACAGTTAACCAGCTTATTGACGTAGATGTAATTAAAAAGGTTTGTGAAGAATATAATCTTGAAGTTCTTGAAGAAGATATAGATGCTTATATTGAAGAAGAACTTGAAAAAGAACAAAAACAGAAAGCCTTAACTGAAGTTGATAAAAAGCTTCTTAAAAAACGCGCTCCTGTAGTAAGTATTATGGGACACGTTGACCACGGTAAAACAACGCTTTTAGACAGTATCAGAGCTTCAAAGCATAAAATTGTTGCAACCGAAGTCGGCGGAATTACCCAATCAATCGGTGCTTATACGGTTTATCTTGACAACAATAAAGAAAAGAAAATCGTATTTGTTGACACCCCGGGGCACGAAGCCTTCACCGAAATGCGTGCAAGAGGTGCTAAAGCTACAGATATTGCAATTCTGGTTGTTGCAGCTGATGACGGTATAATGCCGCAGACAATTGAAGCTATTAACCACGCTAAAGCAGCTGAAGTTCCTATAATTGTTGCAGTAAACAAAATTGATAAACCGGGAGCAGACCCTGACAGAATATTACAGCAATTGACAGAACACGGACTTGTACCGGAAGCATGGGGCGGAGATACAATTACTGTAAAAGTATCAGCTCTTATGGGAGAAGGTATTGATGAATTATTAGAATACATTCTTCTTGTTGCTGAAATACAAGATTTAAAAGCTAATCCGAAAGCCGAAGCATCCGGTGTTGTAATTGAAGCAAACCTTGATAAAGGAAAAGGCCCTGTTGCAACCTTACTGGTTCAAAACGGTACATTAAGAACAGGAAACTGCATTGTTGTAGGTACTGCTTGCGGCAGAGTAAGAGCATTACTCTCCGACTCAGGCGAAAGAATTCAAAAGGCAGAACCTTCAACCCCTGTTGAGGTTTTAGGGCTTACAGAGGTTCCTAATGCCGGTGACTACTTTGAAGTAGTTAAAAATGAAAAAGAAATGAAATCTATTATTGATAAACGTAAGGAAAAAGAACGCAGCAAGAGACTTGATGCAATGATTCCTGCTCATATGAGAAGAGAATCCGGTGCGGCAGAAGATGATATTCCGCATCTTAACCTTATTATCAAAGCTAATACCCACGGTTCTGCAGAAGCAGTATCTCAAGCTATTGCGCAGCTGGATTCTAAAGAAATCGTTACCAAGATTATCCACGTTGGAGTCGGCGATATTTCAGAGGCTGATGTTATGTTAGCATCTGCATCTAACGCTATTATTCTCGGATTTACAGTAAAAGAAGATTCAAATGCTCTGGCTGCAGCAGAAAAAGAAGGGGTAACAATTAAGAAATATGATATAATTTATCAGGTTCTTGAAGACATTGAAAAAACAATGATATCACTTCTTTCACCTGACATCAAAGAAATTGAAACGGGTAAAGCTGAAATACGACAAATATTTACAATAGGCAAGACTACCAAAATTGCAGGCTGCTATGTAATTGAAGGAAAAATTAACAGAAATGATACGGCTGCTGTCATAAGAAATGGAGCAGAAATCTTCAAGGGTTCTGTTGATCAGCTTAAACGTTTCAAAGATGACGTGAAAGAAGTTGCCCAAGGCTTTGAATGCGGTATTTCTTTAGTTAAATATAATGATATTGAAGTTGGTGATATTATTAAATTTACTACAACAAAAGAAATTGAACGCTCAGCTCTGGAGTAGATAAGATTTACATAAAATGGTGAATAATTTATCGGGGCTAATGCCGCCCCTTACCCCGCACCATATTCCTTTCTTTTGTTATTTTACAACAGGTGGAGTAGTTTGTTGGCTAAACCTACAAGTTTAATTTACCCCCGATATAAAAGAAAGAAAGAAAAAAGAAAAGTACAACCAAAATAATGTCTTTAATGCACATTTAAAAAATTTTAAAATTTCTTTAAATGTGCATAGGCTGCATCCATTGCCTTTTTGCCCTGTTTGCCAAAATCTATTGTATACATAGTATTGTCACCGATTTGGATTACATCCGTAATATGCCCCACACCAAGTTTTTCGTGGAAAACTCTTTCTCCGACATTAAAATAGTATTGAGTTGCAGTATCTTTCAATTCTTTTTCTTTTTCAGCAATCTCAGCCTTTTGAGCTTCTTCTTTTTTCCTTTCTTCAAGCCGGCGCTTCATAACATTATCACGGAAGAAAGCCTCGATTTTTTCCTCTTCTTTTTGTTTATTAATCGGATTTTTCTTAATAATCATTCTGGCAGGGGATTTTTTCACTACATTAGTAGCTTTATTTACCCCCGGAGCAACAAAATTTGCACCAAATCCTGTTGTAGGTTTTACATACCCGTCAGATGTGAATGAACTCTTCTGGGTATAACTCTTAGACCGGTAATCATCACCTGAATAACCATCATCATATTTACCCCTGCTCCAGTCTCTGTTCTCTTTTACAGACTGTACAGCGCTTGCAAACGTACTTGAATGAGAACCCGTGTATTCTGATGCTTCCTGTTCAAGCAGATTTGAAGGAATTTCTTCCAAGAATCTGCTTGGAGAGTAATATTTGTATTCACCCCACATTTGACGGCGTTTTGCAGTAGTCAAATAAAGTTTCTGCTCTGCTCTTGTCACACCGACATACATCAATCTTCTTTCTTCTTCCAGCTCGGAAGTTATATTCATAGTTCTGGCTGACGGGAAAATACCTTCATCACATCCCGCTATATAGACTATCGGAAATTCCAGCCCCTTGGATGCGTGAAGTGTCATTAGGGTTACATTATTTGCAATCTCGTCCATTCCGTCTATATCCGAAACTAATGACACCTGAGCAAGAAATTCTCCTAACGTATTATCAAGTTCTTCCGGCTCAAATTCATTGGCTACGTTAACAAGTTCCTGCAAGTTTTCTATTCGGGTCTCGTCTTCTGGAGTATTTGAGACCTGCAGTTCTCTTAAATACCCGCTCTTTTCAAGAACAAGACTTAAAAATTCCGGCAAACTATAGTTTGGCTGAACTTCCTGGAATTTCATTATGAGATTTGAAAAATCCTTTAATTTAGAAGCCGTACCTGATTTGATTGCAGAAATATTATCCACATCGAGTATCGCAGCAAAAAGACTGATATCCTTCTCATCAGCGTATTCCTGTAAATGCTTGAGTGTTGTTTCACCTATAGCACGCTTAGGAACATTAATTATACGCCTTAAAGACTGAGAATCGTCAATGTTATAGATAAGTTTAAGATATGCTATAGCATCTTTAATTTCTTTACGGTCATAGAACTTAAGTCCGCCATAGATTCTGTACGGAATCCCTGCAGCAATTAAAGCTTCTTCCAGCGCTCTTGACTGAGCATTGGTTCTGTATAAAACAGCAAATTGATTATAGTTATCGGATGTTGAAGAAATAGAATTAACTATATAATTTGCTTCATCCGCTTCATCCTGAGCCTCATAGTATGTTATCTTTTCGCCGTCACCTTTTTGGGAATACAGAACTTTATCAACACGCTCTTCATTATTTTGAATAATAGAATTTGCAGCATTAAGAATATTTGCCGTAGAGCGATAATTCTGCTCAAGTTTAACAATTTTTGCATTCGGAAAATCTTTTTGGAAATTCATAATTATCCTAAAATCGGCACCTCTCCAACTGTATATTGATTGGTCAACATCGCCTACTACGCATAATGAACGCTCCTGCGGAACTTCTGACTGCAAATTTGTATATAAAGCATTAACCAACTGGTACTGAGCAATGTTTGTATCTTGATAT
>CALVCR010000145.1 GCA_944326125.1 Candidatus Gastranaerophilales bacterium
AGCATTACAAGGCAGGAAATAACCCTTGGAGCAAGTGATAGGCCGCTTAAATAGGCTGTATAATCCATAATACTCTGCAAATATTTAGGCAAAAGTACGATAGTTACGTAAATTATCATATTAACAAAAGATGCAAGGCAGGTTCCTATTGCAAAGTTTTTATCTTTAAAAATCCGGATATTAACCATCGGATCTTTGTATTCAATTTCCCAAACAATAAAGTATACAAAGGCAAAAACGGAAATTCCCGTGAGCCAGCAAATCCAGGTCGTATCAAACCAGTTATACTGTTCTCCTTTGTCAAGCACAACCTGCATGGAAAATAACCAGACAGCAAGAAGGGTAAAACCTATTATATCTACTTTTTTCGGTTTTACCCTTTCTTCTTTTTCCGGAATAAAGAAATGTATCAGAAAACATGAAACAATCCCGACCGGTATATTAGTTAAATAGATCCATTGCCAGCTGGAGTTGTCTACAATAAATCCCCCGACAGTCGGCCCCATAATGGATGAGACCATTACTGCAAGGGCAAATAATGCCATTGCTCGCCCCCTGTGCTCAAACGGAAAACATGATATAAGTATTGCCTGAGAAATCGGCATCAGCGGGCCTCCTCCGATGCCCTGAATAACCCTTCCCAGAACCATCATATTAAGACTTGGTGCAAAAGCGCACAGCATAGAGCCTATTGTGAAGATGCTTATAAAAGTCTTAAGGAAATTAACCCTTCCCATAAGGTTTTCAAACCAGGCAGTTAAAGGGAGCATTGTTGCGTTGGCGACCATATAACTTGTAATAACCCAGTTCGCTTCTTCTAAGGTTGCCCCAAAATACCCCGCAATATGAGGTATGGCAACATTGGTTTCCGATGTTGCAAGCATCGCAAACGCTGTCGGTAGAAGTATGGTTACGGAAATAAGCCAAATAGACACATTCCTCTGTTTTTCGACTATTACACCTTCCGAACTCATAACAAGAATTTTAGCACTAATAAAAAAAGTGACACAAGAAAAATTTTATTTTAACAAAAATTTACATATCAAGGTTGCGGAAGATTTTTAATTTTTCTTGCAAATTCTATTTATGCTGAAACTAATTTTTTAATATCTCTTTTAGGCGGATTGCCGAAAAGCTTTTTGTATTCTCTGCTGAATTGGGTCGGGCTTTCATATCCTACTTCGTAAGAAGCGTTTGTAGAATCATATTTCCCTGTGAGCATAAGTTTTTGCGCTTCATACAGCCTTACGTGCTTTTGATACTGAAGCGGACTTACTTTTGTTACTTTTTTAAAATGTCTGTAGAAAGAAGACGGTGCCATATTAACATTTTTGGCAATTTCTTCCATATTTATTTTTTCTTTGTAGTTGGTTTTGAGAATATTAATCGCATCATAGATTTGATTTGAAACCGTTCCTTTGGTGTGGATAATTTTAAGCTGTTGCCCCAGCGGTCCTATAAGAATCCTGTAATAAATTTCTCTAATAATCATAGGTGCTAAAATGTCCTGCTGTTCTTTAGGCTGGATAAGAAGTTCCGCCAGTCTTTTAAATGCATCTGTAAGAGAATCGTCCGCATTTGCAACTGCAAGATATTTATTTTTTTCATCTTTATGTTCCGGAATTTTTGTTTCGTGAATAAGTTTGGAAATATCGTGATGATCTATTTCAAGAATCAGAGCAAGGCAGGGTTTATCTTTTGAAGCTTCAACAATTCTGCTCATAACAGGAACATCTGTACAAGATATCATGTACTGGTTTTCTCCGTAATTAAAAGTGTCTGCTCCGAAGATCGACTGCTTTTCTCCCTGTATAACAAACATACAGGTCGGATGGTAAAAACATCTTAAAAAATCTGTCGTCTCATCCCTTCTTGCAATACGCAGTCCTTTAATATTTGTTTCAATATTTCCCGGCTCCGGAAGCAGGTTTGTAATAATCTCTTTTATAGAATCTATTTTTGAATACACCGGAATCCCTCCTTGTTTCTATTATATCATATAATTTAAAAATGAGAGAATTAGATAAAAAATCGACAGAATTGTATATGTTAATTTTTATCTCAATTTGGCATAATGTTAATGTGGTTCTTAGTATGTGGAATAGGAGCACTTATGTATAAAACAGGAAATAGTTTCTGCTTTAAAAAACTGGGTTATAGATATATTACGCTTGATCTTGAAGGTCTAAGACGCGGCAGTATGGATAACTAACGCTTTTTCCCGAGGTTTTGGGAAGTTATAATAGCCGCTATCATAAGGATACATCCCATAATCTCTTTAATACTCAGGGTTTCACCTAAAATAAGGCAGCCTCCGAGAACTGCAAAAACAGCCTCGCTGCTTAGAATAAGAGTTCCTAAAACCGGCGAAGCGGCTTTGTATCCGAAAGTTTGCAGTGTATAAGCTATTCCTGTTACAATAACCCCGATGAATAAAATCGGTTTCCAGCCTGCTAAAATAGGAGTAAGCGCAGGGTTTTCCAGTATAAACATTAACGGAGCGGATAGGATACCTGCAACTAAAAATTGGGCGCAAGATAGTTCAAGCGCATTTGTTCGTTTGGAAAAATAGCTCAAAACCATTATATGAACTGCGAAAAAGAATGCACTTAAAAGCAAAACAATATCCCAGAGTTCAAATTGAAGAGCTGATTTTGCGCACAAAAGATAAAGTCCGGCGAGCGCTAAAAAGATACTTATTATTAAATTCTTTCCGATTTTGTGTTTGAAGAATATAGCAAGAATAGGTACAAAAATTATGTACAAAGATGTAATAAAACCTGCTTTTCCGGCTTCTGCGTAAATCATGCAATACTGGTTTACCGATAATGCCAGAAATAAAGCAGTTCCGGCACAGATTCCGCCTTTAACCAATTCGCTGACCGGAAAACGTTTTCCGTCCGGAGATATATATTTTTTGTAAAGTATGGCAGTCGGCAATAAAACCAAGAAACCTATAAGTTCTCTTAGTGTATTGAACGTGAAAGGCCCCACATATTCCATTCCGATTTTTTGAGCAACAAAAGATAAGCCTGAAATAATTG